>NZ_JBZQEK010000098.1:0-12873 GCF_058719085.1 Candidatus Benthicola sp. | reverse complement strand
GGCGGGAAGCCAGGGTCCGTCAGTCGGCCCGTGACCCGAGGTATTCCCGCCGGAACTGGTGGTGGGCTCGGGCTTCGTCCGGTGTGCCGATCCCGTGCGTCGTGCCCGCGGTCATCCAGATCACGTCGTCGGCCACGCTGAGCAGGTCCCGCACTTCGTGGCCCGTGATCAGCACGCCGGCGCCCCGCGCGGCCATCTCCCGGAACATGCCGAGGACCAGGGAGCGGTCCTTCGGTTCGATTTCCGTCAGAGGCTCGTCCGCCACGAGGCAGCGGGGCTTTCTCACGAACGCGAGGGCCAGGTCCGCGCGTCTCCGCTCGCCCCCGGACATGGCGTCCGGATGGGACGACAGCTGCGGACCGAGCTCGAGGCGCTCGATCGCTTCTTCCGGATCCGCGCCCTCGAACCTCGACCCGATCACCCGGAGCTGGTCGGCCAGTCGGAGCCGGCGGGACAGCAGGTTCCGGTCGGGCACGTAGAACAGGCCTCGCGGGGCCAGGCGCCACAGCGCCGGGCGGCGCACGTGCGCCCCGTCGAAGCGGACGACGCCCTGTTCCGCCCGGCAGAAGCCGAGCGCGCATCGGAGAAGGGTGGTCTTCCCGCACCCGTTCCGGCCGAGGAGAACGGTGATCCGGCCGGGCCGGGCCCACGCGGTGGCCGTCTTCAGCACTCGATGCCCGCCGAAGGCCTTCACGAACGAGTCGGCGAGGAAGACGGTGTTCATGGGATCAACGGCCTCACGATGGGACGAAGGAAGGCGCCGGCGAAGTGTCCGGTGAGCAGTTCGAGGATGAGCGTGATCGCCAGGACGGTGGAAGAGATCACGAGTGGAGAGAATCCCAGGTTCTCGTACAGGAGTCGCTCGTGAAACACGCGGATGTCGACCCACACGAGAGCCAGGGTGACGAGGCAGACGATCACGACCTCCCGGGGCGCGAAGGTCGCGAGGCCGGCCGCGACCGCGATCACCACCCGC
Source organism: Candidatus Benthicola sp. (assembly GCF_058719085.1). Lineage (NCBI taxonomy): Bacteria > Pseudomonadati > Gemmatimonadota > Gemmatimonadia > Candidatus Palauibacterales > Candidatus Palauibacteraceae > Candidatus Benthicola > Candidatus Benthicola sp. Next base: position 11,897 of record NZ_JBZQEK010000098.1, on the reverse strand, counting down.
ACGAGCAGCCACAAGAGAACGGTGTTCCGGACCAGCCGGATCGTCAGCGACCCACCGGGCGGCATGGACCCTCCTGTCCTGGACTCATGGACCTTCAGGAGGCTGGCCGGTTCGGGTCAAGCGGGCGTCATGCGGGGCACGGTCAGCCCGTCGCCGACTCTTGAGATCGGGGCGGGCTCGTCAACGCATCCCGCGGTGCTGGCCGCCATCGACGCACAGGCACTCGCCTGTGATCCAGGCGGCTCGCGGCGACACCAGGAATACGGCAGCGTCGGCGATCTCCTCCGGAGTCCCGAGCCGACCCCAGGGGATCGAGGCCCGGACGCTCTCGTAGAGCTCGGGCTGCTGCTCTCTGACCGTCGACCAGACTCCCCCGGGAAAATCCACCGACCCCGGAGCGATCGCGTTCGCGCGAATCCCTCTCGGAGCGAGCATCACCCCGAGCTTCTTGGCATGGGCGATGAGCGCCGCCTTGGCGGCCGTGTACCCGAAGTCCGGTGAGGGATCGGCTTCCAGTCCGGAGATGGAGGACACGAAGAGGATCGAGCCACCGCCGGATTCCTCCATCCAGGGCACGACCTGTTCCGCGGCCCGAACGCCTGCCATCAGATCCACCTGCAGACTGGCCTCCCAGTCGGCCAGCGTCGGCCCGAGGGCGAGCGCGGACGCGTTGTGCACGAGCACGTCCACGCCTCCGAGTGCCTCGCGGACCGCGTCGAGGAAGGCGCGCAGCGCGACCGGGTCACCCACGTCGCAGGTCCGGGCAAAGGCCTGAACGCCGAGGGCGGAGATCTCGGACTCCGTGGTCCGAAGAGCTCCTTCGTTTCTCGCGCAGATGGCGACGTTGGCGCCCTCCGCGGCGAGCCCGAGCCCGATCGCGCGGCCGATGCCCCGGCTCCCTCCGAGCACGACACAACTGCGGCCCTTCAATTCGAGGTTCAGAATTCCTCCTCGCGTTGCTCTTTTCAGCTCCTCGAGTGGAGCCCGATGCGGTTCCCTTCGCTGTCTTCCATGAAGGCGACGAACCCGTACTCGCCGATGCTCATCTTCTCCAGGAGCGTCTTCCCGCCGTTCGCCTCCGCGCGCTCGAGAGTGGCCTCGATGTCGGGAGCGGTCAGATACGGGAGGGTTCCGGCTTGCGAGGGCTCGTAGGTCTCGCCGAGGCACAGGGCGCCGGACGCGCCGGTGCCGTCCTCCTTCATCGGAAACCATGCCATGGTGAGCCCGCCCATCTCGTGCACCGGAAGCTCGTCGAACTCGAACACGGTCTCGTAAAACGCCTTCGCCCGGTCCAGGTCGGAGACGGGAATCTCGATCCAGCCGAACGGATTGTGGTCTGCGGGCATCGTCGTCACCTCCTCCAGTGCGGATTGCGCCGGCGCGTCGCACGGACGCGCCCCCACGGACCACGAAAGAAAAGAGGCCCGCCGAACGCAAGGTCGACGGGCCCCTCCCTCCGCGAAACGCGCCGCTGGCGCGTCGCTCAGTCCACCCAGTCGGCGATGAACAGGTTGGTCTCGCGCGGCAGCTCGTTCCCCCGGTTCGAGGCGAAGATCAGCTTCGTCCCGTCCGAATTGAACATCGGGAAGCCGTCGAAATCGCCCGCGTAGGTGATCCGCTCCAGCCCGGTCCCATCGATGTTGATGGCGTACAGGTCGAAGTCGGGTACCCTCGGGCTCTCGGCGTCCATGTTGGACGAGAAGATGATCCGCTCGCCGTCCGGGAAGAAGTACGGCCCGAAGTTGGCCCGGCCGTTGTCGGTCAGCTGACGCTTGTTCGAGCCGTCCGCGTCCATCACGAAGATGTCGAGCTGGGAGGGACGGATGAGGCCCTGCGCCAGGAGGCGCTGGTAGTCCTCGAGCTCCTCGCCCTCGGGGTGGCTGGCTCGGTAGACGATCTTCGTCCCGTCGTACGAGAAGAACGGGCCGCCGTCGTACCCGGGCTCGTTCGTCAGCCGGGTCAGCTCCGACCCGTCCGTCCGCATCTTGTAGATCTCGAGGTCGCCGTCCCGGGCGGAGGTGAACACGATCCACTCCCCGTCCCGCGACACCGTGGCCTCCGCGTCGTAGCCGGGGGCGTCCGTGATCCGGGTCAGATTCGAGCCGTCGGCGTCGGCCGTGAAGATGTCGTAGTCCTCGTACAGGGCCCACACGTACCCCTGCGACATGTCGGCCTCGGGCGGGCACTCATCGCCGCCCAGGTGGGTCGAGCCGTAGACGATCATCTCGTTGCCGGGGAAGAAGTAGCCGCAGGTGGTGCGGCCGAGGCCCGTGCTCACCAGGCTCAGCTCCGAGCCGTCGGGATGCATCGTGTACTGCTGGTCGCAGCTCGCCCCGCGCGGGGTCGCCTGGAACATGATCCACTGGTCGTCGGTGCTCCAGTACGCCTCGGCGTTCTGTCCGCCGAAGGTGAGCTGCGTCAGCGACGCGAAGTGGGTCTCCCGCTCGTCGATCAGCTCGTCGACCGGGCGCGCACCCGTCGGGAAGGGCGCCTCGGTCGTGAAGGCCGCTTCCGCCACCGCCCCGGCTCTCGCCGCCTCGATGCTGTCCGCCTCCGCCTCGGCGAGCGCCGCGGCCTCTCGGGCGGTCTCGGCACTGCACGCGCCGAGTGCGAGCGCGAGCAGGCCCGCGACCGACAGGGGTCCCGCGCTCCGGATGCCGCGGGTTCGAATCATGAGTCCAGCGCTTCTTCTATGGTGCACGTGATGTCCTCCACGATGTCGTCCCATGCCACCGCGTCCGCCTTGGTCACGGTGATGAAGTTGTCCACGATGAGGAGGGCGCGGACGCCGTCCACCTCGAACAGGCGCTTCGCCAGCTCGTCCTCCGCCGCCTCCGCGGCCGCGAAGTACGAGCGGCTGTCCGACCCGAGCGAGGCGCCGCTCACCACGAACTTGGCCGCGTTCGGGTTGGGCGTTCCCTCCACTGTGATGTCGATCTGAGACATCCGACCGGCTCCTCTTCTCTTCCCGTCCCTGGAAAACGGGGGCGGGAATGTATCGCCCGGCGGCGATCGCGTCATCTTTTCGTGGTTCGGCGGTCCGCGCCACCGGCTACGACCCGATCGCTCAGGCGGCCTCGGACAGGATCTCGTCCAGCACCGCGGTGGCCATTCGAGCCAGGTCGTCGCCGAGGGACAGGGGGGGCGAGAGCGAGATCACGTTTCCGGCCGGTCCGCCAGCCAGGAGGATCCAGCCACGCCGCAGCGCCTCCGTCACCACCCGTCCGGCGAGGCCCAGGTCGGGCTCGCGGCTCACCGGATCGGACACGAGGTCGATGCCGATCATCAGACCTCGACCCCGTACGTCAGCCACGCTCTCGTGTCGGGACAGCGTCTCTCGCAGCTCGCCGATCCAGCGCTCTCCCAGCTCCGCCGATCGCCCGACCAGGTCGTGGCGCTCGATCTCCTGCAGCGAGGCCACCGCGGCCGCGCAGGCCAGCGGGTTGCCGAGGAACGTCGACGTGTGCTTCGCTTCCCCCTCGGATTCCGGCCACGCGTCCATAACCGCCTTCGATCCCAGACACGCCGCGATCGGGAGGGTGGAAGAGAGCGCCTTGCCGACGCACAGGAGGTCCGGTGTCACCCCCTCGTGCTCGCATGCGAACCACCGACCGGTGCGTCCGAAACCGGTATAGATCTCGTCCGCGATCAGAAGCAGTCCGCGATCGCGGCACAGCTCCGCCAGCCCGGACAGGAAGCCGGGTGGGGGTACCACATCTCCGCCTCGCCCCTGGATCGGCTCCACGATCACGGCCCCGACCCGGTCGCCCTCCGTCGACTCCAGGAGCTCGCGCACCCGTGCCACCGCCGAGCCGCCCGGATCGGCCGGGTCGAGATCGGGCGGACGGCGAAACGGGTTCGGATACGGCGCCCGGAGCACATGCGGGTTCAGCTGGTCCTCGAACGGCGAGCGGAAGGTGTCGCGGTCGGTCACGGCGAGGGCCCCGTACGTCAGCCCATGGTACGCCCCGGTGAAGGCAATCACCCCGGGCTTTCCGGTCGCCAGACGGGCGGTCTTGAGCGCCACCTCCACGGCCTCGGCGCCCGAGCAGGCAAGGGTGATCCTGGGACCCGGAATCGGCGACACGGACGCGAGCGTCTCGAGCAGTTTCACCTTCAGGGAGGGCGGGTGGACGTCGCCCATCCCGTGCGGGAGGCGGCCGATCTGGCCGCGCAGCGCCTGCATCACCCGGCGGTTCCGGTGTCCTGCCGCTGCCACGCCGAAACCGCCGGACAGATCCACGTAGCGGTTTCCGTCGGCGTCCCACACGTTGCTCCCCCGGGACTTCTCCCAGAAGATGGGGAAGTCCTCCGCCAGCCACGTCACATTTCGGGACTCGACGAGGGCCAGGCGTTCGGCGAGACGGCGGGACCGGGGCCCGGGCGGCGGGACCCGCATGCGGGGGGGCTGGTTCCAGTCGGTGGGCTCGCTCATGACCCGCGAAGGCTAGCCGCGGCGATCGGGGCCGTCAACGAGCCGTGGACGGGGGGCCGCGCGGCAGAGGCGCAGGACCGGAAGCGAACGATGAATACGGACGAGGGAGAGGGGCGGACATGAAGCTGGAAGGCAAGGTGGCGATGATCTCGGGCGCCTCGAAGGGGCTGGGCGCCGACCTGGCGAGGCGCTTCGCAGAGGAGGGCGCCGCCGTGTCGCTGTGCTCCCGCCGCCTCGAAGGCGTGGCGGAGCTGGCCGCGGAGCTGCGGGAAGACGGGGGACGCGCGATCGCCATCGCGTGCGACGTCACCCGGGAGTCTGACGTGGCGGCCTGGGTCGAGGCGACGCGCGAGGAGCTCGGCCGCGTGGATGTTCTGGTCAACAACGCATCGGTGCTCGGCGAACGCCTCCCGATCCGCGACTATCCGACGGACGTATGGCGGCAGGTGATCGAGGTGAACCTGACGGGCGCGTTCCTGGTCGCGAAGGCCTGCATCGAGCCTCTCGCGGAGACCGGCGGTTCGATGATCCACGTCTCGTCCGGCGTGGGCGACCACGGGCGCCCGAACTGGGGCGCCTACTGCGCGTCCAAGAACGGCCTCGAGGCACTGTCCGAGATGCTGGCCGGCGAGCTGGCGGAGGCCGGGGTCCGGTCGAACGCGGTCGATCCGGGCGCCATGCGCACCACGATGCGGGCAGAGGCGTATCCGGACGAGGATCCGGACTCGGTGCCGACCCCTTACCAGATTTCGGACGTCTTCGTGTGGCTGGCCTCGGACCGGTCGTCGGGCGTGACCGGGCAGAGGTTTCGCGCCCGGGAGTTCGAGTGGCCCGAGACGGACGTGGCCCCATGAGTGCACCGCGCCGGCTGTGGGTACGCTTCCGCCCTGTCGGGCCGGAGGCACAGGACGACTACCGGCTCGCCGCCGTGGCGGCAGGCGAGACGGCGGCCGGGCTCGGAGCGCACTTCTGGGCATTCGAGCTGGACGGTGGGGACGGGTGCATCGAGTTCCTCGAGGGACCGGATGACGCGGGCCTCGAGTCGCTGGACCGGATCGCGGAGCCGTCGCTTCGGGAGGCGGCCGGCGGTGCCGGAACCGCCGGGCTCCGGATCGCGGCGGACGGGCTTCGATGCGGAGAGATTCGCTAGGTCGTCGCCGGCTACTTACGCAGGTACGAGCGGATGAGCAGGATCAGAACGATCCCGCCCACGATGAAATACCAGTACTCCTTGGCCATCTCGACCGGCCAGCGGAGAGCCTGTCGGAAGCCGCGGCCCGCGTCGTCCATCGCTCCCTGGGCGAGGGCGTCCGGGACGTGAAGCAACAGTCCGATGGCGGCCACCGCCCCGGCTCGGCGGAGGACTCTCATACGGTCCCGGGCAAACCCTACCAGTCGTAGACGGTCCACGCGCCGCACTCCTTCTTCGGACAGACCAGCCGGACTCGGAAGGGCGAAGGCCCGCCTCGCGGTGCCGGGTGCCGCTCCACCCTGCGGGTCATCTTCGTCCCGCACCGGGGGCAATCCGGCTCGCCGCCCGGTATGGGCCTGCCGCGGTCCGCCGCCTCGAGCTCGATGGACGCTTCCGGATCCAGAAGCGAGCCCGCCGGAAGGCTGACATCCGGGCGGGAATCCGGACCGGATGTCTCCTCGCTCCCCTTTTCGACGGGTACGTTCTGTTCGCTCATCCTCGCCTGACTTTCGGGTTCCGAAACGCCGGGTGGCCTGGCTCACAATACCGTCCGTTCGGCGCCTGGCGCCACTTCCGGCCGGCCGTGCGGTCACCCGTCCGGCGTGCTATGCTGTCGGCATGCAGGTGGAGATTCGGCGCATCAGCATTCGGTCGGCGTTCAAGCTGGCCATGGTCCTCTACGGCCTCATCGGGTTTCTGGTGGGCCTGGTGCTCGCCGTGGCCACGAGCCAGGAGGCGCCTCCGGGCAGCGAGCCGAATCTGCTCACCCGGATCGGCTTCTGGGCCATCGCGGTGTTCCCGCTTCTGTACGGGCTGGCCGGCGGCATCACCGCCGCGGTCGCCGTGGCGCTCTACAACGCCGGTGCGTCCATGGTCGGCGGGCTGAGGCTCGAGTTCCCGGACGTAGAGCCGGAATCGGACGGACGGGTTCGGGTCGCGGGCCGCGCGGCCCGCTATCTCGAGCGGATGCGTGAGCGGGAGCACCGGCGTCACGAGAAGGAAGCGAAGAAGAAGCGAGCGAGAGACGCGGTGGAGGCGCCGCACGAGCCGGCAGAGCCGCCGGTGAACGAGCCGAAGGAAGCGTCGGCGAAGGAGCCGTCGCCTCCGGTCACGGAAGGCGCAACGGGGGACTGAAGGCATGAAGCGGAAGCGAGACATCCGGTTCTTCACGGTCGAGGAGGCGAATCGCACCCTTCCTCTCGTGCGACGCATCATGGCCGACATCGTGGAGGAGAACGATCGCCTTCAGAAGCTCCTTCCCGCCCTCAAGGAAGCGAGGGGACGGGCGCGTCGAAATCCCGCGGCGATGGAATCCCTCGGACAGCTTCGATCGGAAGTGGCCGAGATCTCGGCGCGACTCGAGGGCTACCTCGAAGAGCTCGGAAAGGTCGGTTGCGTCTTCAAGGGGCCCCAGGGGCTGGTGGACTTCTATTCGATGCGGGAGGGCCGCCCGGTCTTCCTGTGCTGGAGGTACGGAGAGGACGAGATCCGCTGGTGGCACGAGCTCGAGGGCGGCTTCGCCGGCCGCCGGGAGCTGGAGCCCGAGGCGGTGACCTCCGGCTGACGTTACCTACCGGGAGATCAAGGACGAAATGGCCGGATCCCGAAAGATCGCGCTCGCCTACTCGGGCGGGCTCGACACGTCCGTAGCCGTTCCGTGGCTGATCGAACACTACGCGGCCGAGGTCGAATGCGTGGTGGTGGATGTGGGCCAGGGCCTGGATGACCTCGAGGGGATCGAGGCGCGCGCGGCGGCCGCCGGGGCCTCCGGATGCCACGTGGTGGATGTCCGCGACGCATTCGTGGAGGAATTCATCTGGCCCACCCTGCGCGCCGGCGCTGTCTACGGACGCAAGTACCTGCTCGGCACGGCAATGGCCCGCCCGCTCATCGCGCGCGAGGTGGTTCGGGTGGCCCGGCAGGTAGGGGCGACGGGACTGTCGCACGGCTGCACGGGCAAGGGGAACGACCAGGTCCGGTTCGAGCTCACCTTCGCGTGGCTGGCGCCCGACCTCGACGTGATCGCCCCGTGGAGGGAATGGACGATCCGCGGCCGCAGGGACGCAGAGGAGTACGCCCGGAAGGCGGGCGTTCCGCTCCCGCCCGCGAAGACGTCGATGTACTCGCGCGACCGGAACGTCTGGCACATCTCGCACGAAGGCGGTCCGCTCGAGGACCCGACCACGATGCCGGAGCCGGAGATGTTCCTGTTCAGCGCCGACCCCCGCTCCGCTCCGGCCGAGGGCGAGACGGTGGAGATCGGCTTCGAGATGGGCACGCCGGTGTCCGTGAACGGCCAGCGCCTCGCGGGTCTTCCCTTGCTGGAGCGCTTGAACGAGATCGGCGGACGGCACGGGGTGGGCCGCGTGGACCTGGTGGAGGACCGGATCGTCGGCCTCAAGTCGCGCGGCGTGTACGAGACCCCGGGCGGCACCCTGCTCTACGCGGCGCACCGCGAGCTGGAGCAACTGGTGCTCGATCGCCGGACGCTGGAGCTCAAGGACGAGCTCGCCCTGCGCTATGCCCGCCTCGTGTACGAGGGCCGCTGGTGGGGGACCGAGAAGGAGGGCCTCGACGCCTTCGTCGACGTGACGCAGCGTCATGTGAACGGCACGATCTCGCTCTTCCTGTGCCGCGGAAACGTGTCGGTGGCCGGACGTTCCAGCTCGACCGGGCTGTACCGCGAGGAATACGCCACCTTCGAGAGCGGCGACCTGTACGACCACGCCGATGCCACCGGGTTCATCCGCCTGTTCGGGCTCCCCTACAGGCTTGCCGGTCAGGCGCGGCGCGAGGACGCGAAGGAAGCGGGCGCCGTGCCCGAGCCTGCGCCTGAGCCGGAGGAGATGGCCGGCAGCGACTGGCTCGACTGATCCGATGAGCGACCGGGGCAGCGGCGGAGATGACGGAATGCGCCTGTGGGGTGGCCGGTTCGAGGGCGGGCCCGCTGCCGATCTCGACCGGATCAACCGCTCCCTCCCCGTCGACTGGCGCCTGTGGCCGTACGAGCTCGCCGTCGACCGCGCGTGGGTCGCGGAGCTCGCCGCCGCCGGCTGGCTGGAAGAGGAATCGCGGGACCGGATCCTCGCCGGGCTGGACGTGGTCGAGGCGCGGCTGGCCGCCGCCGACGCGTCCGTCGAGCCGGACGAGGATGTCCACACCCTGGTGGAGCGGTGGCTCGCCGAGGAGATCGGAGACGAGGCGAGCCAGGTGCGCCTCGGCCGATCGCGAAACGACGTCGTGGCCACGGACGCGCGCCTGTGGACGCGGGAAGCCTGCGCCCGGGTGGATGCGGCCGTCCGGCGGCTTCAGGAGGCGATGATCGAGGTCGCCGGGCGGGCGGTGGACGTGCCTTTCCCCGCCTTCACACATCTGCAGCGCGCCCAGCCCACCACCGCCGGCCACTGGCTGCTCTCCCATTTCTGGCCCCTCGCCCGGGGCCGGGAACGACTCGCGGACGCTCTCGCGCGGCTGTCGCGCCTGCCGCTCGGGGCCGCCGCCGGGACCGGGACGACCGCTCCGGTCGACCGGGATCGTCTCGCCCGGGCCCTCGGGCTGGACGGGGCGTGCGAGAACTCCCTCGACGCGGTAGGCGCCCGTGACTGGGTCGCCGAAGTGCTGTTCGTCTGGGCCCAGATCGCCAACGACCTGTCACGCCTCGCCGAGGACCTCGTGGTCTACGCGAGCTCGGAGTTCGGTCTCGTCCGCCTCGCCGATGCGTACAGCACCGGATCCAGCCTCATGCCCCAGAAGCGGAACCCGGACGGGGCGGAGCTCGCTCGTGCCCGCGGAGGCACCCTGCTCGGCCTGCTCACCGGGTACATGGCCTCGCTCAAGGGGCTGCCGACGGGGTACAGCAAGGACCTGCAGGAGGACAAGCGCACCCTGTTCGAGGCAGAGGAGGCGCTGACCCGGACTCTCGACGTCCTCGCCGGCACGGTCGGCACCCTGTCGTTTGACGCGGAGCGGGCCGCCGCCTGCGTCACCTCCGCCATGCTGACGGCAGACCTGGCCGAGCACCTGGCCGTGCGCGGGGCCCCGTTCCGGGAGGCGCACGAGGCGGTGGGCCGGCTCGTACGTCGGGCGGAGTCGGAGGACCGGCCGCTGTCGGAATACTCCGGCGCCGAGCTCGCGGGCATCCATCCACTGCTGTCCGATGTGCCGCCCGAGATCTGGGACGTAAACGGTGCGCTGGAGCGCCGGGCAACGAGCGGGGGTAGTGCGCCGGACGCGGTGCGCGAGCAGCTGGAGAAGGCACGGGCCCGGCTCAACGGCTGATCGGGCTGGATCGGACGGCCCCGGCTGCCGGTGCCGGGGACCGGTTCAGGCGAGGGGCTCTGTAGCCTCCCGGGCCATGGAGGGCACGACCTCGACGGGATCCAGGCCGTCCAATCTCAGGATCACTTCCGCCGTTTCGCCGATCAGGCTGTCCGGCGTCGACGCGCCGGCGGTGAGTCCGATCTCCACCGGTCCGTCCGGAAGCCAGTCGCTTGCCTCATCGACTTCCTCGCCGCCTGCCCGCTTGTAGGTGATCACCCCCGTCGCGGGATCGATGCCGAGGGACGACTCGATGTGGAACGTCCGGGTCGACCGGGCGCAGAGAGCGGCCAGGTGGCTCGTGTTGCTGGAGTTGAAACCACCCACCACGATCATCACGTCCGGCGGGTCCTTCATCAGCTCCTTCACCGCGTCCTGCCGGTCCTGCGTGGCCGAGCAGATGGTGTCGAAGCTCCGGAAGCGCTCCGGGAGGGCTTCGTTTCCGTGCCGGTCGGCGATCGCCTCGCCCAGACGGGCCGCGATGGCCAGCGACTCGGAGGCCAGCATGGTCGTCTGGTTCGCCACCCCGATGCGCTGCAGGTCGCTCTCGGGGTCGAAGCCCTCGGAAACCCGGCCGGCGAACGTCTCCAGGACGGCCTCCGACTCCACCTCTCCCCGGATGAAACCGCACAGGAACTCCGCCTCCGACATGTCCCGCACGACGATGTACCGGCCCTCGGGATACTTCAGCACCTGCGAGCTGGTGGCCCGCGTCTCTTCGTGGTAGTGCTTTCCGTGGATCACCGAGGTGAAACCGTCCCGCGCGTAGCTCTCGACCCGCTTCCATACGTGCAGCACCGATCCGCAGGTCGTGTCCACCAGGATGCACCCGATCCCTCGCAGCGTCTCGAGGTCCTGGAGCTGCACTCCGAAGGCCGGGATGATCACCACGTCGTCGGATTCGACGGCGGAAAAGTCGAACGCGCCGTCATCGTCGGGAAACAGGAAGCGCACCCCGCGCTCGCGGAGCTGCTGGTTCACGAGGGGGTTGTGAATGATCTCGCCCACCAGGAAGATCCGACGGTCGCCGAACTTGGTGCACGTCTCGTACGCGTACTCGACGGCACGGTCCACGCCGTAGCAGAATCCGAGGCTGCGGGCCATTCGGAAGGTGAACCGCCCCACCGTCAGGCGGTAGTCGGCCGCCTTGATCGCCTTCACGATCTCGCTGCCGTACGCCTGCGCCAGGAGCGGCTTGACCTGAGCCTTCAAACCGAGGCCGCGCCGGTAGTAGTTGTCGCCGTTGGCTTTCATGGTCCGCTATGGTAACCCGCGGCGCGTCCGGTGTTCAACGTTCCGTGCGTTCCGGAACCGTCGCGCCGCCTTCAAGGACCCTCCGCACTCTCGCCGGTCACCGCGGCGACGAGGAACGCGGCCCGCTCGTCGGCCAGCGACACGACGTCGGCTCCGTCCCTCGGAGCCGCGCCCGGCCACGCGCTCCCGCCGGAAACGAGGGCCCGCGCGACGAGCACCCCCTTCTCCGCCTTCCCCGTCCATGTCCGCCGGGTGACGCTGTCGTACTCCGCCCGGCGGATGCCGCGCCCGATCCGAGCGTAGATCAGGGCCGCTGCCCGAATCGCCGGACGGCAGGGGGCCGGGAGCCGCCGGATTCCGGGCCATGCGGCGGCGTACAGCGCATCCGCGTCTTCGAGCAGGGATCGGACGACGTCTCGCACCGGCGGGGAAGGCTCCGGGGCCGCGAGCCAGGAATCGACCTCCACACCGGCCTGCTCCAGAGCATCGATCGGCAGGTATACCCGGCCGGACCGTGCGTCTTCTCCCACATCCCGGGCGATGTTGGTGAGTTGCATCGCCACCCCGAGCCGGCACGCCGCCGTCAGGGTCTCGGCGTCGCGCCGTTCCATCACCAGCGTCATCATGGCCCCGACCGTGGAGCCCACCCGCACGCAGTAGTCGAACACCTGCGGCCGCGACGCGAAGCGCCGATCCGCC
>NZ_JBZQEK010000097.1:0-34763 GCF_058719085.1 Candidatus Benthicola sp. | reverse complement strand
TCTTGCGGCGCTCCACCTGCTGGCTGAAGCGGAGCTGGAGTCTGCGCAACTGCCTCAGGCCCGAGAACACCTGGATGAGATCCTCCGGCTGGACGCGGACATGTCGGTGGAGCAGAAGGTGGAAGTGAAGCTGAAGTTGGTGAGAGCAGTAGCAGGCGGCGCCCACTGGAATGAGGCGGGGCGCCTATTAACTAGCATTGAGCAAGATGTGAGACTGTTTGAATGCTTCGTCGAGCGTGTGGAAACCCGACTGGAAGTGCTTAACTGGCGCCTCAAGGCGGCAACCCGCACCAACGACATTGGTGAAGCGGAACGCATCAGAAACAGGATTCGACGCCTAGCGCAAACATCGCGACGCACCGGGCGGCTAAGTGAAACGGCGAGTATCACGGCCCTGTGTAGTCTAGCGGCCTATGAACTCTTCTACGGATCGGCCAAAGAGGGACTTTCTCTACTCGATTCCCTAAAGGTGCAGGAGGTTTGGCCGGAGCACCTGATACATCGCGTGCGACTACTGCGAGGCCTGGGCAATCAGAGGATGGGACTTTGGGACGCTTCAGAGTATGAGCTACGACAGTCCTACGAACTCGCCAAGCGAACAAACGACACGCTGCAGATTGCTGCTGTGTTGACGAACCTCGCGTGCACTGCTCTGGAACGGGGCTCCTGGGACACCGCAAATGAGTATGGTGATGCCGCATCAGACTTGCACGAGGCATTGAGTACCGCTCTCGATGCACTGATACCGCTGCGGCTCAACTCTGCAAACATAGCCTTCTATCAAGGCAAAGTTCGTGAAGCATATGATCTATACAGAGATATATATCGACAGGCTGTCGACTCCGATTACAACGAATTCAAAGCGGAGACCGAGGCCTGCCTCGGTCTGTGTGCACTCCAAATGCGCGACTCTGAGAGCGCGAGGCGCTGGATTCGCGGACTCGAGACTGACGAACGTCGTCTGTCTGGCATGCAGGAGCGCTTCAAGGTTGAGTGGCTATGGGCATATTGTGCCCGGCGTGAGAACCCCAGTGGCGTTTGGGAGCGCCTGACGCGGGTAGCCGACAGTCAAATCCTCGTGGACCGTGTCGGCGCCCTTAAGATCATGTGGCTTCGAGAAATGCTGGTTCCCAAGTCGAAACGAACGACAGACTGCTCAATCGATGTGAGACGTGAAATGCAGGAGGCTAGCCTTGGCTGGTTCGCTCACTTCACCGAGCGCTGGCGACGACTCGCGGATTGCTGTGCGATCTGACGACCATCACATACCCGTGCGGGTCGAGATTGAGCCCTCCGCGCTCAACTGGCGTCAGCGCGAAGAACCGGGCTGATTCCTGCAAGGCGGTTACCAGTACTTGCTTTCACCGGTTCTGGATTGTCGAGCGTCTCAAGGATGTCTGTCTTGACAAGAATGTCCACAATAGAGCCATCAAACTGGGTCCCTCGGTGCTTCTCCAACTCCTCTCGAACGACGGAAACCGGCAACGCATCTCGATAAGGTCGAGCCGTCGTCATTGCATCGATTGTATCACATACCATGATGATACGCGCACCTAGGGGAATCTCTTCACCGGCAATCCCCGCTGGGTACCCCTGACCATCCCACCTCTCGTGATGGTGCCTTACACAGGCCAGAACTTCGGGGTGAATACTCCGGATCGAGCGAATGATATCCACGCCACGGTCTGGGTGAGCTCTTATCAGTTCTCGTTGCTCAGGAGTGAGTGGGCCCTTCTGCCGCAGAATCTCTCCGTATACGGAGTCAATCTTCCCAATATCGTGCAGTAGAGCAGCGGTCTCGATTCTCTTAAGACTGCGAGGTGCTACACCCAACGCACGGGCTATCTTCTTAGCGGCTTCCGAAACGCGAATTGAATGGCCGGAGGTATATGGATCCTGTGCCTCGATGGTCTTAACCATCAAGCGGAGTAAGTCCGTGTTCAGTTGCTGCAACTCGAAGTTGATCCCGTAACTGTATCGCAACCCAATCAGGGGAATCATCGCAAGAAACACAGCTACGACCCCGTACTCTGTGTAGAGGAAGGCGACGAGAAAAGCGAGCGTGCTCATAGCAAGATCAAACACGATCAAGCCGCCCGTCATTCGCCTCCAAGTCTCAAGAAAGGGTGCACGCTCAGAGACCGTGACGATGAAGGCAACTGTGCCCGTGTTGACCGCGAAGTATGCAAGCACGGCCAACATGAATGGCGCTAGAGAGTCCTGGAAACGAAAGGTGGTGATGCTCTCTACCCCACCGGACCAGCGAAACAACAGACCGGCGACTCCAACCGCTAACACAAGCTGTGAGACATTGAACAGCTTCTTGAGGACCGACTTCTCTCGATACAAGAAGAAGCCAGAAATAAGTTCTGAAAGAAGCGTAACGGTGACGGCACCCGTTGGACCGATTAGGAGTATCGCGCCGAGTTCCGGCACAAAGTCCATCGAAGTTGTAGAACCACCCTCAGTGAACCTGAGATAAAGCATCATTGCCAGCGTACTGAGCGCCAGTAATGTGCCAAATGCAAGCAGAGTATGAGAGTTGAGGGTAGGCGGGTACTTGTAGAACAGGCCTGCTACCAAGGCGACAGCTGCCAAGGCAGTTACTAAGATCGTTCTCTTAACTCTAGGGTCCATACCCTCGATGGCTGCAGTTGGATTGCCCCCGTACCTCTACCGATTACCACCTAAGAGTTCCGCCTTTTGCCCAGCCCAATAATGCGAAGAGCAAATTCATAGAGCACACCTCCTTTCGCATGGAAGTCATACCCAAACCGCTAGAGGGTATGCTTCGTCTCCGCTCGGAGGTATCGCTCCGCTCAGCTTACAGGCGGCTCGGTGAGGTCGGGGGCGTCTCCTTGGTCGGTGGACCGAAGACCGGTCCTATTCGTACTGCTCCAAAGTCCGTATCTGGGTGTGAACCGCAAAAAATAGAACGGAATACGCCGAACGGCGCAACTGGGCGGGCTTCTTCTACCGGTGCTCCACCCACCGGTTGATGGCCTGCAGGCAAGCGAGCACGGCTGCTTCTTCCACCGAGTCCCGGACACGCACGACCCCGGCGAGCGACTGCGATTCCCGTCGCACGGAGCCGTTCACGGCGGCCAGCACGAAGCTCTGACCAAAGGCGCCAACCGAGTCGATTCCCTGGAGGGAGAGGAAGACATCATCGCCGCTGGCCAACTGGGCGGCCTCGAGTACGGCCGTCGCAGCCACCTCCATACGAGCCTTCTCGAAGTCCGGGCCCTCCGCTTCTCCCGTGTAGACGGATTCATCGTGGGAGAGGTCGACTCGGCAGGTCACCTTCTGTCCGGCGGCGCGCTCGATCCGGACGTTTCCGAGGACGAGGCGTCGCCCGGCTGAGCGGGCAGGTTCGGCCGTCGGTGCGGCGACCACTTCTTCCGCGATCGAGCGTGCGGAGGGAATCTCCGACCCCTTCACACGAGCGATCGAGATCTTTCGATGGTCAATCTGCAGCCCGAATTCCGCCAGGAGGGCGGACTCGATGTTGCGCACGATCTGCTTGGGACCGAGGGACGAGCTGGAGAGGACGTGAATCTCCTCGATTCCGCCGGCGCCGTCCGGGACGATCTTGAGCGATCCGACTCCATCGAGGTCGAGCAGGAGCTTCTCGATCCGACGCAGGCCCCAGGGGTCAAGACCTCTCACGTCGCGAGCTTCCTGGTCGCCGGACGTCATCGGACGAGCTTGCCTCCGATCGAGGGGTGGATCGTATTGCCGCCTTGCGCCTTCGCTACATACAGGGCGGCGTCAGCCTCCGCCATGAGGTCTTCCGCCGAAACCTGTCCCTGCATCACTCCCGAATGATACGCCACGCCTATGCTCAGCGTAACCCCTGCATATCCTTCACTCGTGGCGACTCGCATGTCGGCCACGCGCTCGCGAATCTGCTCCGCGACCTGACCGGCACCCTCCCGATCCGGATTGACGAGGATGACGACGAACTCGTCTCCCCCGTAGCGGCAGACGATATCCGTGCTCCGCGTGGCATCGGAGAGAATCCGAGCCACGTTCCGGAGGATGAGGTTGCCGGCCGCGTGCCCATGTACGTCGTTGACAGGCTTGAACTTGTCCAGGTCGATGAACAACACGGCGATGCTGGTTCCGGTTCGGCTCGCGCGGTTCAACTCCTCCTCCAAACGCTCGCTGAGCACCCGGAAGGTGTACGCGCCGGTGAGTGCGTCGTGCATGGCGTCACGGGACGCCTGTTCGTACTGGCGAGCCAGATAGATGGGGCAGAGCGACAGAGTCGAGCGGCCCCGCGCGACGGCGTTCGCGAACTCGAGGCAGGTGGCGTGTCCGCAGGAGCCGGTGTTCCAGTATCTTCCGTCGGGTGTGGTTCCGATCTTCCCGAGGATCTCGGCCACCTCGGCCGGATCGGCTACCCCATCTTCCGCCTTCTTGGGCTCGAAGAAGGTTCTGAGGTCCAGGTCTTCCGCGAGTTCCACCACCGGCTCGGTCGACCGCGGCGGTTCGGACAGTTCCGCGATCTCCTTTCTCCAGTAGAGGTCGTCGCCCGGGCCGAAGGCAGGGTGCCCCAGGTTCCCCTCGAACGGAAGGATGTCCACGAAGCCGAGCGGACTGCCTTCCTCGATGATCGCCCGCGCCAGAGTCGGCAGTGCCCGCAGGTCTCGCTCCTTGCGGAACTTGCGCGAGGTTTGCCGCTGCTCCTCGAGAATCTGGCGCGGCAGACCTCCCGACATCGAGAGGTGGCGCCGGCGGTCCGGAACCAGGCGGAAGAGGGTCTGCGGCTGCTCCACCGGCTTCGCGCCCCGTTCCGAGAGGAGGTTCTCCAGCTCTTCGAACGAGATGCAGATGTCCACTTCGGTCCGCGTTCCGTTCGTCCCCGGGGCGCCGAATCCCACGTAGATGATGTCCGTGTCCCGGCCCTCGACGGCGCGAATGTACCGGGCGAGGGCAACGGCCGGGGTGACGACCGGAGCGAGAAACGGAAGAAGCTCCGGCGCGCGCGTACGGCAGTAATTCACGACCACCGGGCTGGTGGACCGCAGCCACGACCGATACCCACCTGCGTTCCAGAGTCGGAGATACTCCGCGGCAATCAGCTCGTCGCCGATCGCCTCGAAGTAGACCGACTGAAACCCTGCCTTGAAACAGGCGTTGAGGATTTGCTCCGGGGTCGCGGGGAAGAAGTAGACGCTGATCTCGTTGGGGAGAATGAGAAGGGCCCTACCCGCGTCGATGGACTCCAGACAGGGCTGAATGTCGCCCACGACGTCGATCGCGTCGTGGTAACAAGCCGGGACGCACAGCCCGCATTCGATGCACGTTTCGGGGTCGATGCGAACCTCGCTGCCGGTCACGGCGATCGCCTCGACCGGGCAGACACGCACGCACGCCATGCACGACGTGCACTTCTCGTTTATCGAGAATTTGAGACTCACGTCCCCCCTGGACCGTTCCGTGGCTCCCGCCGGAGCCACGCTGAAGAGCCGATACCCTCTCTTGCAGCGATGAGTTGCACCCTTACAAGAACTATACCTTCGTCGTCCGGTCGAAGCATGGCAAACCGCCATGTTTCCACAACCTTCGGAGTCCTGCTAAGTTTTTGTTGCCAAATCGATTATGGCGCACCATCGCAATCTGCCCGGTGCTCGCCCGTGCGGGACCACGCGGTTCGCCGAGCAGAGCCTGTGGCATTCGGGCCACGCGATTGCCGGCTTCCCACCGCAAGATTGGCGTAACCGAAGAGGCACGAGTAGCTTGTCGGGCGGTCGACAGATCGGGTATGTGGCGGTCGTGTAGAGCGCCCTCCGGGTCTGCCCGGCCTCGCCGGCGGTCCTCCCGCCGGGCGTCCTCGGGACACCTGCAACGGCGAAGGCGATTCATGGCCACTCAGGAACCAAGCATCCTCAAGAAACTGCTGTTTCGCATCGATGGAGCGGCGGACAGCAAGAAGGTGGAGTTCACGAGCGGCGGCGGCCAGAAGTGGCAGGCCGAGCTCTGTCTGCACTCGGGCACCAATCCCCAGTCTCCGAGACTGATGGTGATGTTCCGGAACCGAACGCGCCCGAGAGACCCGCAACGATATACGCTCGTTCCACCGGGCTACTCCAAGGTCCCGGCCGAGGCGGCGAAACAGCTCACCGAAGACGACCTGCGAAGCCTGCTCGCGTCGTCCGTGGAAGTGTGAGGATCGGCATGTCTCGAACGATCACCGACGACAACTTCCTCCAGTGGGAAGTCTACGTTTCGGGCGGACAGCCAGGCTCGCCTGCGGCGGCCCGGATCTTCTTCTACTGCCTCGATGCGCCCATGAACCCGGCACGCTTCGTGACCCATGAGAGCGGCAACGTCGCCGCGGCCGAGGCCGCCGTGCTGGAGATGTCGGACGACCAGCTGGGGGAATTGCTCGCGGAAGCGACCGTAAACGAGTAGGCGCACGACATGGCGCGAGAGGGGCGGGAAGGATCGATCGAGGTCATCACCGGCGTGATGTTCTCGGGAAAGTCCGAAGAGCTGCTCCGACGCGTTCGCCGCGCCATGATCGCCCGGCGGTCCGTACAGGTCTTCAAGTCACAGCTCGACGATCGATACGGCGGGCTTCAGCGGATCAGCTCGCATGACGGACGTGAGATCGAAGCGAGGCCGGTGTCGAGCTCCCGGGACGTGGCGGAGTTCGTGTCAGCAGACACGGAGGTCGTGGCCGTGGATGAGGTACAGTTCATGGACTCCGGCATCGTGGACGTGGCGAACGACCTGGCCGATCAAGGTGTGCGGGTCATCGTGTCCGGCACCGACATGGACTTCCGCGGGTTGCCGTTCGGTCCGATCGGCGATCTGCTCGCCGTGGCCGAGAAGATCGACAAGCTGCACGCGATCTGCGTGGTGTGCGGAGACCTGGCGACCCGAAACCAGAGGCTGCTCGACGGCCGACCCGCGCCAGCGGAGGGGCCTACCATCCAGGTAGGCGGACTTGAGAGCTACGAGGCACGCTGCCGGGCACACCACCTGGTGCCCTCCACACGCGACGATCAGATGCCGCTGATCTCCGACCGGGAAGCCTGATCTCCCTGCACCACGAAGGCATGCAGGGCGGTCGCCTTGACCTGCACCCAGATCCCGGATCCGACTTCGAGTGCGAGCTCCTCGCCGGCGGCCCGTGTGATGACAGCCGCCCAGTGACCCGCGCCTTTCAGCCGGATGCGCTGCATGCTTCCCGAGGAACGAATCTCCGTGACGACGGCCCGGAAGCGGTTTCGCGGGCTGGCCGAGATCTCGGTTCTCGATAGGAACAGGTCCTCCGGTCGGTACACCACCCGCACGGTGTCACCGACGTCAGCGGCTCCCGCCGCGCTCAGTTCGGTATCTTCGACCCGGATTCGGAGCAGCCCATCCACCGAAGAGACGACGGAGGCGCGGAAGGAAAGCTCCGCACCCGTCACCGCCGCGATGAAGGGGTCCGCCGGATTCTCGAACAGGTCTTCGGGCTCTCCGGACTGCACGACTCGCCCGTTCCGGAGCACGATCACGCGATCGGCGAGGCTGAAGGCGTGGGCCCGATCGTGCGTGGCCAGCACCGTGGCATGGGCCGAGTCCCGGGCCACGTGATCGAGATCTTCGATGAGGGCGGCGCGCGCCATGGCATCCAGACTGGAAGCGGGTTCATCGAGAAAGAGAACGTCGGGCTCGACGGCCAGCGCGCGCGCGATGGCCACGCGCTGCGCCTCGCCTCCCGACAGCGTCCTGGCGTCTCTGTCGAGGAGGGCGGAGACGCCCAACTGATCGGCTGCGGCCTCGGCGAGCACACGGACCCTCGCCTTGTCCCGACGCCTCAGTCGCAGTCCGATCTCGATGTTTTCACGAACGGTTCCGGCCCACAGGTGCGGCCGCTGAAACACCACGGCGCAATGTCTGCGCATGAGACGATCGGCCCCGCGGCCCGATGCGCCACGAAAAGTCACGGTTCCCGCGTCCGGCCGCTGGAGACATGCCAGAACGCGGAGCAAGGTCGACTTCCCGGCGCCGTTGGGGCCGAGAATCGCGAGCACCTCTCCGCCTCGCACGTCGACCGCGTCGACGTCGAGAATGAGGCTGCGTTCCGCCCTGACCTCGAGGTCTCTCCCTTCGATCAACGGTGACGGCTCCATCAGCGCGGGGTCACGCGAACACGGGTCTGCGGAGGCCGCGACCGTGTGTGAGCGACAGTCCGAGGTTGATCAGAAACGCGATCGCCAGCAGAACCACGCCGAGCGCGATGGCGACGCCGAAGTTCCCGCGCCGCGTCTCGAGCACCACGGCGGTGGTCATGACTCGCGTCTCACCCAGCAGGTTTCCGCCCACGATCATCACGGCCCCGACCTCGCTGATCACGGCGCCGAATCCTGCCGCGATGGCGGCAATCAGCGAGGCCCGCGCCTCCCGCAGGTGAAGCAGGGTGGCCTGCCACCGGGTGGCGCCGAGGCCGCGAGCCTGCTGGCGTACGTCCAGGGGCACGCTGTCGAGGGCAGCCAGGGATACGGCCGCGATGTACGGTCCGGCCAGGATCACCTGGGCCAAAACGATCGCCGCCGGGGTGTACAGCAGGCCCATCACCCCTGCGGGCCCGGAACGCGACAGGAGAAGATAGACCGCCAATCCGACCACGACCGGAGGGAGGGCCAGCCCCGTGTTCATGAGGGCGATGACCGGCTTCCAGGTCCGAAAACGGGTCGTGGCCACGAGTACGCCGATCGGCAGACCGATCAGTGTGGCGAGCACCAGCGCCGTGCCCGAAATGGCCAGCGAGCGGAGAATGATGTCCCAGACGTAGAGATCTCCCGAAGTGAGAAGTCTCCAGGCCTCGCCAAACGGGTTGATTCGGAGGCGGGAGCGGTCGGCCCGGTCCGACACCGCTCGATCGAAGGGTACCAGCTGAAAGAGCGGCCGTCCGTACTCCGCTTCACCGAACGAACGGATGATGGAGAGAGACTCGTCTCCGAGCAGCCAGTCCTGAAAGTGCTTCGCGCCCTCCGGGTTGCTTCCGGCCGCCGTCCGCATGACCGAGTACAGGTTCTCCATCAAAGCGCCCCCGGCCACCAGGATCTCGAGGTCCAGCACATCCGCGAGGACGGTGAGGGTCGACTGGTCCGTGAGGACGTACGCTCCGCGCTCCGAGGCGAGCATCAGGGTGGGGCTCATGCCCTGGCCCGCCTTCAGGTACCAGTCGCCGTTTGGCTCGATGCCGGCCGCCCCCCAGAGCGCCTTCTCCTTCATGTGGGTGCCCGAGTCATCGCCACGGGAAACGAACGGTGCTTCAGCCTCGGCGATCGACTTCAGACCGGCCGGTCCGGGCTCCTCTGCCACCAGGCCGCGCAGATTCGCCGGATCCGCCACGGGACCGGCCAGTGCGAAGTCGTTCCGCATGAAGGTGACCCGATCTCGTCCGTGCCCCTGACGAATGAACTCGAGCTCGGCCGGGGGCGCATGCACGAGCACGAGATCGGCGTCACCCCGCCGCCCGAGCTGGAGCGCCTGGCCCGTGCCCACCGAGAGCACGCGCACGTTCAGGTCCGGGTACTCCCGCTCGAATGCCGCGACGAGGGAATCCAGAAGCCCCGTATCGTAGAGCGAGGTCGTGCTGGCCACGACGACGGTGCTTCGTGGCTGTGACCCTGACCGATCAGTGCAGCCGGACGCCAGGGCTGAACAGGCGAGAAGAGCGAAGACCGCGGCCTGGCTCGACCGGAGGGTTTCGATGCGCAGGGACCTCAACATCTCCATACCGTTTCTTTGAAGGTGTGCACCGTGATATACTGCAAGATTGTATCGAGTGTCGGCCGCCGTGGCTCCCGCCAGGCGACTCACCTGTCACCGGCACCAGACCCGTCCCGGAGGAGCGAGCATGGGAATCTACCGCGTCCTGTACTATTCCACCGTCACCGTGGGCAGCGGTGGCCGCATCACGATCCCGCAGGAAATGCGAGATGACCTGGATCTACAGGACGGCGACACCCTGACGGCACGTCTGGAGGGAAGCGAGACGGGCCAGAAGCAGCTCACGATCTGGAAGCAGCGGGAGGGCTGAGGTGATCTGAGATCAACCGGGCGCCTGCCCGAAGTTGATCGCCATCGCCCCGAAAACGAGATCGATGTGCCCGCAACGCACGAACCCGTGCCGTTGCATGATTTCCGTCACGCCCCTTTGTGCGGGATACTGCCGCAACGATTCCGGTATGTATCGATAAGCCTCGACGTTTCGATGTAGAAGCCACCCGGCGATCGCGGTCGACAGGTCCAGGTATCTCAGGTAGAGGCGGTCCAGCCATGGCGGCTGAGCCCGGCCGAAATCGAGCGCGACCAGTCTGCCGCCCGGCGCCAGGCATCGCCGGATCTCACCGATGCACCAATCGAGGTCCGGGAAGTTTCGCAGCCCGTACCCCACGAGTACCCGATCGATGGTCCCGTCCGCGAACGGAAGATGGGTCGCGTCGCACTGCATCCAGCGCACGTCGCCTGCGTTGCGCCGCTCTCGTCCGGCGGCCAGCATCTCCCACGTGAGGTCACCGGCGACGACCACGGCACCGGCTTGTTTCGCCGCACGTATGGCGAAATCCCCGGTTCCTGCGGCAAGGTCGAGCACGACGTCCCCCGGCCCGATGTCGGCGAGCCCCACGGCGAAACGCTTCCACGCGCGATGCAGGCCCATGGACATCACATCGTTCGTGAGGTCGTACCGTGCGGCGATGCGCCCGAACAGCGACCGGACGTAGCGTCTCTTGGATGCGGGCGCCTGGATCTGACCGCGGATCCGGGCTGCAAGAGGATCTCGTGTCATGACGCGAAGGATCACGGCACGGGGCCTGCGCTGTCAATGATGGTTCGAGTGGAACCCGGGAACATCGAAACCGGGACGGGAACGCAGGGTAAGAACGCGTCGATGGAGCAACGAGAGGTTCACCCCGGAGGAGCCATGTCTGCCTGGAATCCTTGGAAAGCGCGGCGCCGCGTCGGCGTCTCCTCGATCATCCTGCTGAGCGCTCTGGCGGCAGCCTCGTGCAGCAACAAGCACGTATCGCGCATCGAGCCGGATACGGTCACCGATCTTTCCGGGTCGTGGAACGATACCGACTCGCGTCTCGTGGCCAACGCCCTGATCTCGCAGAGCGTGACCGCCCCGTGGTTGGAGCGCTACTACAACAACCACGGCGGGGATTCACCCGCAGTCATCGTGGGGGAGTTCAGGAACCGTACGTCGGAGCACATCGAGGTCGGAGTCTTCGTCCGCGACATCGAGCACGCGTACATCAACTCCGGTCTGGTGACCGTGGTGGCGAGCGCCGAGCAGCGTGAGGAAGTTCGGGGCGAACGCGATGACCAGCAGGAGTTTGCCCGGGCCGACACGCGTGCCCGGCTCGGACAGGAACTCGGAGCCAATTACATGCTGCAGGGCGACCTGTCCTCGATCGAAGACGAGGAGGAGACGGAGCGCTTCGGAGCAAAGCGCAAGGAGAAGATCGTCTTCTATCAGGTGGATGCAAGGCTCATCGACCTGCAGACGAACGCCGTCGTTTGGGCCGGACAGCACGAGATCAAGAAGTACATCGAGAGGCAGCCTTTCGGTCTGTGAGCGAGCCAACGGCTTCACGGGTCGCGCGCGACTCGAATCTCGCTCGCGCCCGATCCTCCATACGGGAGAGAACGATGAAACGGACGTTCCTGCTGCTGGCTCTCACCGCCTTCGCGGCCTGCGTGCCGAAGAAGGTGAACGAAGAGCCCATCATGGAGAACGACCAGCGTGTCGGAGACTCGTCACAGGCCGTGGCCGAGGCGACCGCCAAGGCGTCCGACGCGAAGGCGAAGGCCCAGGAGCGGGAGATGATCACGGCGCAGGCGATGGCGGACTGCGCCCCCGAGGTATGCGAGGCCCTGGTCCGCGGAGAGGTGGCGATCGGGATGAACGAGACGCAGGTGCTCGCGGCTACCGGTACCACCGATGACGCGTGGGCGATCCGCCAGGCGGGCGATGCGACCGTGATGATGCCCGGGACCTCGATCAGCCCGCCCTCCGATGTGGTGGGGGACCTGGCCGTGGTGCAGCTCGCCAACAACACGGTGACCCGATACGCGTATCGGGAATCACAGGGAGTGCGCGTAGTCGAGACTCCGTACGACGCCACCACCGAGGGCAGGGCGCAAGCGATGGCCGACGCGCTCGTACAGGAGGGTGACCAGTATGCGGCGCAGGGGGACTTCGATGCGGCGCTGAACCGGTACGACCGGGCGAGCATCCTCACGCCCGGCGACCCGATGATCGATTACAAGATCGCCGAATCCCTGGACAAGGCCCTTCGGCCGTATGCGGCCCTCATCCAGTACCAGCTGTTCCTGCACCGTATGCGGCTCGAGACGATCGAGGCCCGCGGCGAGGCGGCCGCCCAACTGGCGGAGGCCATCGCCCTGGCGCAGCAGCGGATCCTCATCCTGGAGCGACAGGTTCCGGAGTAATGGACACACTCGGAGATCTCGGCCGACCCGCACAAGGGTCCCGGATCCTCCGGCGCCGCCAGCTGCCGCCCGGGTTGGCGGTGGCGGCGGCGCTGCTTCTTTGTGCCTGTCATCTGACCGGGTCCTTCCAGACCGGGCCCGAGGGCCAGTCGGTGCACGACACCGAGCTGCGGCAGCACGTGAGGGACGAGCAGTTCGCCGAAGCGCTGGAGCTCACGGAGCCCGACGACGCGGACGAGATCGGGGACGAGCTCCTGCGGCTCATGCACCGCGGACTCCTGCTGCACTACGCCGGCGAATACGAGGAGAGCAACGAGTTCCTGCAGGAGGCCGAGCGGATCATCGATGACCGCTACACGAAGAGCATCTCCGTAGCCCTGCTGTCGCTGGTGACGAGCGACCGGGCCCTCGCCTGGCTGCCCAGTCCCACCGAGCGGCTCATGGTCAACTACTACGGGGCCCTCAATTACCTCGCGCTCGGCGACCCCGAAGAAGCTGCGGTCGAGGCCCGCCGCCTCAGTCGCCTCCTTCAGCTCAGCGAGGACGAAGAGTTCGATCCCGAAGAGGCCCAGATGCGCAGATTCCTGCGATACTTCGCAGGTGCGGTGTTCGAGGCTTCGCGGAACGACAACGATGCGGCGGTCGCCTATCGCCACGTCTGGTCACCGACGGACGACCTGTCGGCGACTCCGCTTCGACCTCGCTTCCTGTACATCTGGGATCAGAGCTACGAGGAGCCCACCGATCCCGCGTTGGCCCTCCCCGAGCGGGACATCGACTTCGTGGTGGACTCGGTGCTCGCCGCTCAGGCAGCCGCCCGGGAGAACCGGGCGGAGGCGGACCTCGAGCCCACGGACGACGCCGGAGCCGAGTTCGACGCTGCGGAGGTCCCGGCTGCGATCGAAGCGCCGAGCGGGATGCCCGCGCCTCCCCCTCTCGTCGAGGAAACGACGCCTGCCCCCATCGATCTCGCCGCGCTTACCCCCGGCCCGGATGCGGCCACCGGCGGTGACGTGGTCGTGCTCCTCGAAATCGGCCTCGTATCGCACCGGGTGGAGCGCTCCCTGAACGTTCCCATCTTTCCCGAGGAGGCGAGCGGGTTCGAGAGCTCGGACGCGGATGTGCGCTATGCGACGGCCGCGTGTGTCGCCAGCCGCTCGTTCCAGGGCCGCTACGACTTCACTCCCATGCTGCTCGAAGCCGGGGCGGCGTGGCAACGGACTTCGGACGGGAAGTGCGTGGCGCGCGGAGCGAAACGGAACGAGGAGTCGAGCGAGGACGATCAGGCGGACCGGGATGTCTACCTCATGCGCGTGGCGTGGCCGGAGATGGTGCCTTCCGGGCTGCCCGCCGATCTCACGGTCGAAGGTCTCGCGGTGGCGGCGGATGTGCAGCCGCTTCAACTGGCCGGGTTGGGCCCTCTTCCGGATTCCCTCGCGCCGCTGCTACCCGACTCTGTCTCGACGTCGGACCCGGTCGAAGTCACCGGTGAGCAGGCCGCTGACTCCGGACGAGGCGCCGGGGCTTCACTCCTCGCGCGACCGGCCATGACCGGCTTCGTTTCCGGCGCCGTTGCGAGAGAGTTCGAGCAGAAGCTTGGCGGCATCCTCATCAAGTCGGTGGCGCGGACGGTCCTCAAGTACGAGGTCGCCCGAGGGCTCGAGCGAGAGCTCGGCGAAGAGGACGAGATTCTGGGCGACATCGCCTTCTACGCCGCCAACGCGGCCGGTGCACTCCTCGAGCGTGCAGACACGCGCTCGTGGCACCTGTTGCCCGACCGGCTGGAAGTGGCACGGCTTCAGCTCCCGCCCGGCAACCACGCTCTGACGCTGCGGGTGGACCTCGAGGACGGCACGCGACGTTCGATCGATCTGGGCACGGTACGGGTGGTGGACGGCGGCGTGAGCGTCCTGTCGGCCCGGGTTTGGCCATGACCCCCCTTCCGAGTTAGCTTCCCGGCCTTCTCGGACGGCGGGAGGTATCGAGCGGGCAGGGTTCCGACGGCGTCATCCGGACCATACAGGCTACCTGGCAGGCGAATGATAGGCATCGAGCGAGAGAAGGTCGGTCGGCTACCGGTCTGGGCCTGGGCGGTCCTCTCGGGGTTCGGGATCTGGCTCGTATACGTGTTCACGCTCGGACCGTCCACCGCGTTCTGGGACACCTCCGAGTACATCGCGACGGCGCACATCCTCGGCCTGCCCCATCCCCCGGGGAACCCCTTCTTCGTCTTGTTCGGGAAGGTCTGGCTGCTGCTGACCGCGTGGACCGGGCTCGAGGTCGCCGCCCGGATCAACCTGCTCAGTGCCACGGTTTCGGCGGCGGCTGCCGTGTTCTGGTTCCTGGCCGTCATGCGGATCTGGGCACACTTCACCGAGAACCGGGCGATCGCCCTGACGGCGGCCTTCTGCGCCGTCCTGGTGGGCGGCACGGCATACACCGTCTGGGCACAGTCGAACGTCAACGAGAAGGTCTACACCGTCTCGCTCCTGTTCGTGGCTGCGATCTCGTACCTCGCCATGCTGTGGGAGGATCACAGCGACACGTTCCGGGGCGACCGGATCATCGTGTTGATCGCTTTCCTGCTGGGTCTCGGGGCCACCAACCACCAGATGTCCCTGCTGCCGCTGCCCGCCCTCGGCGTCTTCGTGCTGTGGCACAATCACGGGCGCCTGCTGACGTGGAAGTCGGTCGGGATCGTGGCCGGGGGTCTGGTCGCGGGGGTGCTGATCGGCGTGGTGCTCGGAGGCGTCGGATGGCCCTTGCCGAGGGTGTGGTTCTACACGGGGGCGATCGCCCTCATCGCCGTGGTGCTGTCGCCCCGGGTGGCCGTGGCGGGGACCGTGTTTCTTCTGATCGGCTTTTCGGTCCAGCTGCTCTTTGTGCCGATCCGATCGGCGCAGAACCCGATCATCGACGAGGCCGATCCGGAATGCACGGTGCTCGGAGAGGACGGGACCCGGGAAAGCCGAATCCTCGATGCCGTGATCCCGAAGCAGTACGACACCGGCTTCGGCGAGCAGAAGCTGGCCGTGAAGTGCGACCGGCTGGCTGCTTCGATCGCACGGGAGCAGTACCAGAAGCCACCATGGTCGGAAGAACAGTCCCCCCGGCGAGCTCAGTTCGCGATGTTCTGGCAGTACTTCGACTGGCAGTGGGCCCGGACGCTTCCGATCGGCGTACGCGGTCTGGTCACCGTACTGTTCCTGGCTCTCGGGATCGTGGGCCTGGTACGGCACGCGAAGGGCGACCTGGACAGCTTCGTCTACTTCGCGACCTTCCTGCTCACGATCACGGTGCTCCTGATCTTCTACCTGAACTTCCGCTACGGGTACACCACCTATCCCGACATACCGCTCGATCGCCGCGAGGTCCGGGAGCGGGACTACTTCTTCATCTTCAGCTTCAACGTCTGGGGAGTGTACGCGGGGATGGGTCTGGCGACCGTTTGGAAGTGGCTCGGTGACCGCCTGACCACGGAGGGCGACCCGACGCGCGGCTTGAGACGAACGGCCCCACTGCTCTCAGTGGCCTTTCTCCCTCTGATCCTGAACTTCTCGCTCGCAGACCGGAGAGGTGACTACGCGGCCCGGGACTGGGCGTGGAATCTGCTGCAGTCCGTGGAGCCGTACGGGATCGTCTTCACGAACGGGGACAACGATACGTTTCCGCTGTGGTATCTCCAGGAGGTCGAGGGCATTCGACGGGATGTGACGGTGATCGTGCACTCCTATCTCGGCACCAAGTGGTATCCGAAGCAGCTCCGCGAGCTCACCCGGCCCTGTCCCGAGGGAGTGGACCCGCTGGCCACGCCGACCGTCATCGTGTGTCAGCGACCGTTCGAGCCGGAGCAGGCGATCGATCTGTACCGTGACATGGAGGTCGAGCCGCCGACCCGAGCGATTCACTCGCTCACCGACCAGGAGGTGGACGACCTGCCGCTCTATCAGGCCGCCCCGGCCGGAACGGTGGTGCGGTTCACACCGAATATTGACGTGCAGTTCGATCGGGAGACGTTCCTGATGCACCCGGACTTCATGGTCTACTACATCGTCCAGGAGTCTCTCGGTGATCGGCCGATCTACTTCGCGGCCACGGCACCGCCGGTTTACGAGCAGTGGAACCTCGGACCGCACCTGATCCGACAGGGGCTGGCCCACAAGCTGGCCGAGAACATCGAGGAGACGGACAACATCGTTTTGCTCGACCCCCAGTTCATCATCCGGTGGATCGACGTGGCGCGCACGGAATCCCTGCTGTTCGATGTGTTCCGGCTGTCCTACCTGTTCGACTGGGAGATCTGGCCCGAGCCCTCGACCCGCTCGAGCATCCCGGCGCAGTACTACATCGCACACATTGCGCTCGCCGCGGCCCAGGAATACCTGGGCCGGACCGGGGAGGCCGAAGAAACGGCCGTGCGGGGTGAGCGCCTGCTGGAGCTGACGGGCCGACGGATTCCCTGAGTCAGGGGGAAGGTCCCCCCGCCTCGATCAGTCCGGAGATCTGTCGGCCGCGCGCCGACACGGCCACGAACTGCGGCGTGCCCGCCGGCCGGAGCACGAACTGCAGCTCACTCGAGCCGGTGCTGCCCAGGAAGTGCCCGGCGTCCATGTCGAAGCGCACGGACTGGCTGGCGGT
The DNA here is from genome assembly GCF_058719085.1 of Candidatus Benthicola sp. NCBI lineage: Bacteria > Pseudomonadati > Gemmatimonadota > Gemmatimonadia > Candidatus Palauibacterales > Candidatus Palauibacteraceae > Candidatus Benthicola > Candidatus Benthicola sp. The sequence continues at coordinate 17,657 of NZ_JBZQEK010000097.1, read as the reverse complement.
TCCGCGAAGCGAGGTGATCGTGCCCCCCGCGCCGCTCGGTTCCGGCGTGGGCTCCCAGGCCGTGTACACCGAGAGCACCGCCACTCGCGCCCTTCCTACCGCGCGGATCTCTTCCAGCCGCACCGTGCGCGTCTGAACGACGTCGTAGTCGACGGCCAGTCCCAGCGCGAGCGCCGGAACCGGAGCCGTTTCGGTCCAGCTGTCTCCCACGCGCACGGGGCCGTCCGGAAGAGGGGGAAGGCCGAGTTGGGAAAACCAGGCCTGTACCTGTTCCAGCAGCACGGGGCCGGCATCGCCGGTCTGACCGGACAGCCGAACGCCCAGGGTACGGGCGGCTCGGCTGGTTCGACGGAAGAACTGGAATCCCTGGAACGCCGACAGGTCCGGGATCTCGGTTGGTGGTGGATAGGCTTCGAGAGTGATGCGGTCGATCGTGGTCCGATAGTCGATGCGCTGATCCGAGACGTCATCGACCCGATCGACCCAGGTGATCGATGTGCGCGTCGTGGCCGGGCCGCCGAGATCGTCCGGGAGATCGATGACGAGATCACTGCGATGGCGGTAGCGGAGCCAGTCTCCCGGCGACGCGGTGAGCGCGAGGCGCACGGGCTGCTGCGCCGGGGAGTCGGCCGCTCCCCATCCGAGCGCCAGGAGGCAGGAAAGCAGGCCCCGAAGGAAGCGATCGTCCACTGAGACGAGGCGGAATCTCATTCCGGGACCGTAATCCGGATCTCGAACCTGGACAAGCGCCGACCGATTTCTCGGCGATTCGTTGTCCATTTTTGGGCCAAAATGACGGCCAGAAGAGGTCGCTCCACGGCCCACCGCGGGGCCATACCTCCCCCGACTCGAACGTTCGGCCTCCCCGTTCCGGAGCCGGACCCGACAGGCCGTAGCCGTGATATGTCGCTTGCTGCAAGCAGGTTAGCGCGACGTCCGCCACCTGCCCGGCCGTCGGGCCGTGCATCGCCGCACCCCCGGTTCTCGGCCCTTCGCCGTGGAAAGGAATTTCGGTTCCAATCTTGCTTCTGAGCTCTGCCGGCAGGTCGTGTCCCGGAGGCTACCCCCGCACCCGGCGAGCGACCGGACGAGGTCTTCGGTCCGGTATCGTGTCATGAAGCAGCCCGCAACAGATAGAGCATTCGCCCCCCGGTCGCTCGTGGATGGCTCCGATCCCGCGGAGGAGATGACGCGCCTCCGTGAGCTGGAGGAACGGTACCGGACCATCGCGGAGGTCGTGGCGGACTGGGCGTATTCGCTGCTCATTTCGACCGAGGGGGATCCGCAGCTCCTGTGGACGAGCATGGATGCATCCCGGGTCGTCGGGTACCGGCCGTCCGAGCTCGACACCCGGGCCGGTTGGCTCGCCCTGGTGCACCCCGATGACCGGATTCGAGTGCGGTCGCACCTGGCGGCGCTGGTCAAGGGCAGGACGGACATCGTCGAGTACCGCATCCTCACCCGTACCGGCGAGATTCGGTGGGTCCGGGACTACGCGCAGCCCCTCGAGTCTCAAAACGGGGCCGTTCGTGCGGTGGGCGGCGTACGCGACATCACGGCCCGCAGGCAGGCGGAACTGGACCGGGCCCGGCTGATCTCGGAACTCGAGGCCACGAACGAAGAGCTGGAGCGAGTGGCCGCATCCGTTTCGCACGAGCTCGAAGGTCCGCTCTCCGCCGTGGATGCCGGACTGCACCGCCTGGGAACCCGGTTCGGGGATACGGACCCCATCCTGAATGCGGATGTCCACCGGGCGCACGAGGCCGTGAGCCGCCTGCGTCACATGCTCGCGAGCCTCGAAGAGCTGGCGCGGATCGGACACCTCCCGGAGACCCTCGAGAGCGTTCAGCTCGGCGAGGTCGTCGAGGCGGCCGTCGACCTGTGCCGGGATCGTGCGCCGGACCGGGAAGTGCGCGTAGAGGTTTCCCACCTTCCAGAGGTGTTCGGCGACCGGATCCGTCTGCTCCAGCTCTTTCGCATCCTGGTGGAGAACGCGTTCTCCTACATGGGAGATCAGCCGCAGCCGCGACTGGATATCTGGGCGGAATCGACCCGTTCCGTTCACCGGGTCTTCGTGCGAGACAACGGGATGGGAATCGATCCGGCCGATCTCGAACGCGTGTTCGACGTCTTCCGCCGTCTCGACCCGCGGGGAGGTGGCACCGGAGTGGGGCTCGCCCTCGCTCGCCGGATCGCGGAGATGCACGGAGGCCGGATCCGGGCCGAATCGGAGGGCGCCCGTACGGGCAGCACGTTCGTTCTGGAGATACCCGCCTGATCGCTTGATGGCCCGGACGCCGGGCCGAGCCGCGGCCAGGGTCAGCTGCGGGCCACGACTCCCAGGCTCCCGGCCCTCTCCTGCAGGCTTCTCACCGACAGCGTACGGCTGCGAAGCGCCATGATGGCGTCCGTGGCGGCGGAAGCGGCGGAGAGCGTCGTCGTGTACGGCACCCCCCGGGTGATCGCGGCTCGACGAATCATGTAGTCGTCCTGCTGTGCGTGCTTGCCGAGCGGCGTGTTCAGGAGGAGCTGCACTTCTCCCGAGAGGAGCAGATCCAGGATGTTGGGGCGTCCCTCGTGCACCTTGAGCACGGACTGGCATGGCACGCCCCGCCCGCGCAGATACCGGGCCGTCCCCTCCGTGGCGACGATCTCGAAGCCCAGCTCGTGAAACCGGCGCACGATCGGGGTCGCGGCCGGTTTGTCCCGGTCGTGGACCGTGACGACGACGGTTCCCTCGAGGGGAAGTGATCCGTCGGCCGAAACCTGGGCCTTCGCGAAGGCGAGGCCGAAGCTGTCGGCCCAGCCCATGACCTCTCCCGTGGACCGCATCTCGGGCCCGAGCTGCGGGTCGGCGTCCGGGATCTTGTTGAAGGGAAATACGGCTTCCTTGACCGCGACGTCCGATACGTTCAGGTCATCCGGGAACCCCATGGAAACCAGGCTCTCACCCGCGAGGACCCGGGCGGCCACCCGGGCCAGCGGGATCCCGGTGGCCTTGCTCACGAAGGGCACGGTGCGGCTGGCGCGCGGGTTCACCTCGAGCACGTAGGTGCGACCCTCGTGCACGGCGTACTGGACGTTGATGAGACCCTCCACCGCGAGCGCCCGGGCGAAGGCCTGGGTGTGTCGCTTCATCTCCTCGATGTCCTGATCGCTCAGCAGGTACGGAGGCAGCACGCACGCCGAGTCTCCCGAATGGATTCCGGCCTCCTCGATGTGCTGCATCACCCCGCCGATGAGGACATCCCTTCCATCGCTCACGGCGTCCACGTCGGCCTCGAACGCGTCCTCGAGAAACCGGTCGAGGAGGACCGGGTGCTCGGGCGCAGCGCGGGCAGCGACGGCGAAGTACTGCCGCAACATGTCCTCGTCGTACACGATCTCCATGCCGCGACCGCCGAGCACGTAGCTCGGTCGCACCAGCACCGGATAGCCGATCCGGCCGGCCACCTCGGCCGCCTCCTCCACGCTCGTCGCCGTGCCCGCCTCCGGGCACGCGATGCCGAGCTCGCGGCACAGCGCCTCGAACCGCTTCCGATCTTCCGCCCGGTCGATCGCATCGACGCTCGTGCCGAGCACGGGCACGCCGAGTTCCTCCAGCCGGCGTGCCAGCCGCAGCGGCGTCTGGCCGCCCATCTGGACGATCACACCCTCGGGCCGCTCGTGCTCCACGATCTCGAGCACGTCCTCGAGGGTGAGCGGCTCGAAGTAGAGCTTGTCCGAGATGTCGAAGTCGGTGGAGACGGTCTCCGGATTGGAGTTGACCATGATCGTCTCGACGCCCACGTCACGCAGGGCGAGGGAGGACGAGACGCAGCAGTAGTCGAACTCGACGCCCTGCCCGATCCGGTTCGGTCCGCTCCCGAGAATCACGACCTTGCGCCGGTCGGTGCGAACCGACTCGTTCTCCTCTTCGTACGTCGAGTACAGGTACGGGGTGGCGGCCGGAAACTCTCCGGCGCAGGTGTCCACGGTCTTGAACACCGGTCGGATCCCGTGCTCGTGCCGGAGGTCGCGGATCGCCGTCTCGTCCGTGCCGCGAAGCAGCGCGAGCTCCGCATCGCCGAAGCCGATCCGCTTGGCGGCCCGCAGCTCGCGTTCTCCGACCTCGGGAAGGGCCCCGAACTGGCGGGCTGCGTCGGTGATCTGAACCAGCTGGTCGAGGAACCACGGATCGATGTGGCTCCGTTCGGCGATTTCCTCGACCGGCATCCCGGCCATCAGCGCCCGGTACAACTGGAAGGGCCGCTCGGGGGTGGGCGTGCGAATCGCAGCCCGAAGCGACTCCAGTTCATCGTCCGGCAGTCGGTCGTCCGCCGGGTCCTCCGAGGCGACCCAACCGGGACGATCGTTCTCCAGCGCTCGGAAGCCCTTGAGCCAGGCCTGGGTGAAGGTGCGGCCGATGGCCATCACCTCGCCGACCGCCTTCATCTGCACGCCGAGGGTCGGGTCGGCCTGCGGGAACTTCTCGAACGCGAACCGCGGAATCTTGACGACCACGTAGTCCAGCACCGGCTCGAAGCACGAGGGCGTCTTCAGGGTGATCGCGTTGTCGATCTCGTCCAGCCGGTAGCCAACTGCGAGCTTCGCCCCGATCCGGGCGATCGGGAAGCCGGTGGCCTTGGACGCGAGAGCCGAGCTGCGCGAGACGCGCGGGTTCATCTCGATCACCAGCATCTCGCCGTCCGCCGGGTTGAGGGCGAACTGGACGTTACAGCCCCCTGCCTCGACGCCGATCTCCCGGATGATGGCGATCGCGGCGTCCCGCATCTCCTGGTATTCCCAGTCCGAGAGCGTCATCGCCGGGGCCACGGTGATCGAGTCGCCGGTATGGACGCCCATCGCGTCGACGTTCTCGATCGAGCACACGATCACGACGTTGTCCGCCCCGTCGCGCATGACCTCGAGCTCGAACTCCTTCCAACCGAGCACGCTCCGGTCGATCAGGACCTCGGTGATCGGAGAGAGGTCCAGCCCGCGCCGGACCTTGGCCTCGAACTCCTCCCGGTTCCATGCGATCCCGCCGCCCGTCCCGCCGAGCGTGAACGAGGGCCGGATGATGGCCGGGAATCCGGTGTCCTCGACGATCGTCAGCGCTTCGTCCACCGAGTGGGCGAAGCCGCCGTGCGGGACGGCGAGGCCGATGCGCTTCATGGCCTTGGCGAACTCTTCGCGGTCTTCCGCCATCCGGATGGCCCGCGTGTCGGCCCCGATCAGCTCCACCCCGTGCTTCTCCAGCACGCCGGTTTCGTGCAGCTCCAGGGCCACGTTGAGCGCGGTCTGGCCGCCCATGGTGGGGAGAATCGCGTCGGGCTTCTCCTTCTCGATCACCCGCTCCACCCACTCGGCCGTGATCGGCTCGATGTAGGTGGCGTCCGCCACGTCGGGGTCGGTCATGATGGTGGCGGGATTGGAGTTCACCAGGATGACCCGGTAGCCCTCCTCACGCAGCGCGCGACAGGCCTGCGTGCCCGAATAGTCGAACTCGCAGGCCTGGCCGATGATGATCGGGCCGGAGCCGATCAGCAGGATCGAATGGATGTCGTCGCGTCTTGGCATCGGGGCGGGAAGCTAATGCGGGCGTCGAGCCGGCGCACGCCCCGCGTGTACCGTGGTGCGCGGTCATCGCGAGAACTCGCCGACCAGGGCCCCGGGAGCTGGCCCTTCCGCTTCAGCTGCCTGCCACCGACTCGTACAGGGCGAGCGTTTCTTCTACCAGCCGGTCGAAGGTGAAGTGCTTTTCGTAGTGGGAGCGCGCCGCCTCGCCCATGGAAACGCGAAGCGATGGATTCGTGATCAACGCCTCGAGTTTCGCGGACAGGGACGCAGCGTCGCTCTCGGGCACGAGGAAGCCCGTCACGTCGTCGATGACCGCCTCCCGAACCCCCCCGACGTTCGTGGCGATGACGGGCAGCCCGGCGCGCAGAGCTTCGAGGATGCTCCGTGGAAAGCCCTCCCAGTGACTGATCAGGAGGTAGGCCTGGCAGGCTGCCATCCGCTCCGGCACGTCCTCGCGCATTCCCAGGAATCGCACCCGGTCCCCGAGCCCGAGTGTCCCGGCCAACTCCCGGCAGGCCTCCTCGCCCGGACCGGTGCCGACGAGGTCGAGGGACCATTCGAGGTCGAGCAGGGTCGAGAGGCTGCGGAACAGGGTCTCGTGGTCCTTCTGTGCTGCGAACCGGGCGACCATCAGCAGGTGAGGGGGCTCGGAGCCCGGATCGGCGCGCAAACGGGCGTCCACGTCGGGCATCGCGTTGTGGATGGTGACGAAACGGTCGGGTCCCGAGACCCCTGCCGCGATCGCCAGGTCCCGATCGGACTCGCACACCGTCACGATCCGGTCGGAAAACGGTGCGATGCTCTTCTCGATGCTCCAGACCACCCAGTCCCGGCCCCGCCGTTTCGGGAGGTCGAACAACCAGCCATGCGCGGTCGTGATGGTCGGGATTCCCAGCCTGTGCCCTGCGATCCGCCCGAGAACGCCCGCCTTGCTGGAGTGGGTCGAGAGGATGTCGGGCTGAATCCTCCCCAGGTGTTCGGTCAGCTCCTTGAGGGCCTGGACGTCGTGGTGGGGACGGATCGGACGGGCCATGTGTCGAAGGCGGACGACCGGCACGCCGCGCTCCTCCAGCTGGCGGGCGACCACGCCACCGCCGCCGGCCAGCACGATCGTGTCGTGACCCTGCTCTCTGAGGGCCGTGGCGAGGTCTCGCACGTGAATCTGCGCCCCGCCCAGGTCATCCGACCGGGTGATCGTGTATGCGATGCGCACCGGAGCCTCCGTGCTCGGTGCCGGCCGCCCCGGCGGGGCGCCCGGCGTCCGTCCTACCAGTCCGTCATCATCTGTTCGACTGCGTAGGCGGGGCGAATGTCCACCGGAACGTCGCCCGCCAGCCGGTCGAGGGCCCCCTGCATCTCCGGCGAGACGACGCCGAAGGTGTCGATGAACCGGCCTGCTCCCTCGTAATCGGCCGTGGCCTGCATCATCAGGTAGATGTGCGCCATCTCGGCGATCGCGACGGGAAACACCTCCAGATCCGCAGCAAAGAGGCCGGTAGCCTCATCGTAGGTGATCGCCCCGCGATCCCGGAGGAAGTTGAACTGCGTGAGGCAGCCGAGTCCGTGCGCCTCCGTCACCCCGAACCGCACGCAGCGGAACATGTCGGCCACGTGATCGATGTACACTTCGTCGAGGAACGCTTCGTCGTACACGCCTTCCCTGGTGAGGACGCGCAGGCTGTTCGTGCCCACCGCGTCGGCCTTCGCCTCCTCCATCGCCGCGTAGCGGTCCTTGAGTCCCTGCCGGGCGGTCAGGTTCGGCTGTCCGGTCACGTAGTCCGGGCCGAGACCGTGGGCGAGCTCGTGCATCAGCACGCGCGTGAAGTAGGGGTCCACGGAGATTTTCGAGGCCTGTTCGGGCACGAGGACCCGCTCCGCGATCGGCTTGAGGATCGTCTCGAACTTGGCGTCGATCACGTTCCTCAACATCACCTTCTTGGATCCCTCTCCCTCGCGGACCCGCGGATCGTTCGGGAGGTTGAAGGCGATCGTCTGGATCCCGGCATTCGCCTCTCCCGAGGCATACACCAGGGTGACGACGGAGATGGGGGACTCGAAGCTGCGGTCGAGGTACTTGTGCTGATCCGGGATCGGAAGCGAGGCCTCCAGGTCCGGCAGGTGAGACACCAGGAAGGCCAGGCGCTCGCTCTCGGCCGGGTCCTTGAGCCCGATGAAGGACTCGTAGGACACCTTGTAGCCGAACAGCCCATCCTCGTAGTTCTCGTACGGTCCCAGCGTCGGCTCGATCAGGTTGCCGGCGAGCCGCACCCAGGCCACCTCGCTGTCGTAGTAGTCGTCCGACAACAAAGCGCCGGCCCGGAGCTCGAGGAAGCGCTTGAGCGAGGGATTGTTCGCCCTCTCGGCGGCGGCCAGCAGGTTCTCGGAGGCCGCCTCGACCTGCTCCGCGTACGCCTCGTGGTAGGGCACGGCCTCGAGGCCGCCGTCCGGCGCCCGCTCGATCCGGGTGTACTCGGACTTGAAGGCCGCTTCGTCCTCCGGATGCTCCGTGAGCCAGGCCTCGAACTGCTCACGCGTCATGTCCGCGGGATAGAAGCCGGCGCCCTCGGGCTTCTCGCCCGCGCCGGAAAGGAATGGCTCGTTGGCCTGAAGGCGGTCCCACGGTCCGTACATGATCTCGTAGTATTCGCGCGTCGCCCTGGCCTCGGGGTCATCTCCCTCGGGGAGCAGCGCCTCCCGGTTCGCATTCCCGCGCCACGCCTGGACCCAGAAGATGTCGTCGAGGTGCCGGGAGGCCTCCACCAGCTCCCGCACGACGCGCCGCTGGTCGGCATCGAGCAGCGAGGCGTCGAATCCCAGCGTCACCGGGGCGAACTGTTCCACCCGAGCCTGCATGTCCCCGCCTCCCGCCTCTTCCGTCCCGGCGCCCGGCTCTCCGCCGCACGCCAGGGGTGCGAGCGTGGCCAGCCCGATGAACAGGGCCGTACCTCTGCCGATCCTGCGCATGGTCAATCCCTCCAGTTGCCTGCGGCCGGATCGCGCTCCGCGGCTTTCCGTCGTTCCCGACGAACCGCCGTCGTCACGAAGAGGGCGAACCCTCCCCACACGAACAGCAGCACGGCGACCATCGTGATGATTCCCTGGGTTGTCAGCTCAGTTTCTCCGGATCAGGGGTCGTGAAGACGGCAAACGAGTCCGTCCGGCCGGGTCCATCATATCCCGCACGTCGCCCGCTTGCGAGCGCCACCTGTGCACTCCGGTGGATGCGTGTCACCCGCACCGGAGCTTCGGAGGCGTTCGGATTCAGAGCGGCTCGAATCGCGCCGTGAAGTGCCGGAGGAACGGCGGTTCGTGCGTGATCCGGTACCCGCTCATGGCGCGTCGCCGGTCGTACACGTTGAGGATCGCCTCCACCACGTAGTCGATGTGGCTCTGCGTGTACACACGGCGCGGAATGGCGAGCCGCACGAGCTCGTTGCGGGCGGCCACCGGCTCGCCCGTATCCGGATCCCGGTGACCGAACATCACGCTCCCGATCTCTACGGCCCGGATCCCGGCCTCGAGGTAGAGCTCGACCGTGAGGGCGATACCGGGAAACTCGAGTGGATCGATCTGCGGACACAGGGCCGCGGCGTCGATGTACACGGCGTGGCCGCCCGGCGGCTGAACGATCGGGACGCCCGCGGCGCTGATGTGGTTGCCGAGGTATGCGGTGGAGGCGATCCGGTACTTCTGATAGTCGGGCTCCAGCGCTTCGTACAGCCCCACGGCGACCGCGTCGAGGTCACGTCCCGCGAGTCCGCCATACGTCGGGAAGCCTTCCGTGAGGATCAGGAGATCTCTCTCCTGGGCGGCGAGCTGGTCGTCATTGGTGGCCAGGAACCCGCCGATGTTGGCCATGCCGTCCTTCTTGGCGGACATCGTCGCGCCGTCCGCGAGGGAGAACATCTCCCGGGCAATCTCGATGAGAGGCGTGTCCCGGTATCCGTCCTCGCGCTGCTGGATGAAGTACGCGTTCTCGGCGAACCGACAGGCGTCGAGATAGAACGGCACCCCGTGGCTGCGGCACAGCTTCGACGCGGCCCGGATGTTCGCCAGAGAGACCGGTTGTCCGCCTCCCGAGTTGTTGGTCACGGTGATCATGGCCAGCGGGACGCGGCCGGGCGGGTCCGAGAGCAGGGCCTCGAGCGCCTCGAGGTCGATGTTGCCCTTGAACGGACCCGGTGTTGCGAGGTCCGCCGCCTCGGCGCAGGGCAGGTCCCGGGCTTCGGCGCCCGTGAACTCGATGTTGGCGCGCGTGGTGTCGAAGTGCGTGTTGTTGGGTACCACGTCGCCCGGCCGGCACACGGTGCTGAACAGGATGCGTTCCGCGGCACGCCCCTGGTGGGTCGGGATCACGTTCCGAAACCCCGTGATGTCCTGCACCGCCGCCCGGAAGCGCAGGTAGCTGTCGCTGCCGGCGTAGGACTCATCCCCGCGCATCACGCCCGCCCACTGCTCCGCGCTCATCGCACCGGTCCCGCTGTCGGTCAGCAGGTCGATGAGGACGTCGCGGGCGTCCAGGAGAAACACGTTGTACCCCGCGGCGCGAATGAACGCCTCCCGTTGATCACGGGTCGTCATCCGGATGGGCTCGACGCTCTTGATTCGGAACGGCTCGATGACGGTATGGATCGGCCTCGGATTGCGCATGACCTCAGAGCTCCAGCGTGTCGGAGATGCCTCTCATCGCCTCGATGACGAAGTCGATGTGCTCCGTCAGATCCTCGCCGATGATCTCGGTGTATTCGCGGATTTCGTCCCGGTTGACGGCGGCGGCGAACGAGCGGTCTTTCATCTTCTTCTTCACCGATTTCGACTTCAAATCCGAGATCCCCGTTGGCCGAACGAGCGCGCAGGCGGTCACGAATCCCGTCAGCTCGTCCACGGCCCGCAGGGTCCTGGCCATTCGGGTCTCGGGTTCGACGCCCGTGTGCTCCGCGTGGGCCATAACGGCGTGAAGAATCTCGTCCGGCCACCCACGTTCACGGAGGATCGCCACGCCGGTCGAAGGATGCTCCTCGACCGGGCTCAGTGCCTCGTTCGGGTAACGCTCGTAGTCGAAGTCATGGATCAGCCCGGTCACGCCCCACAATTCCTCGTCCTCGCCGTATTTTCGGGCGTAGGCGCGCATGGCGGCTTCGACGGCGTACATGTGTTTCCGCAGGTTCCCGCTCTCCGTGTATTCCTGCATCAACGCGAGGGCTTCCTCGCGACTCGGCTCCGCACCCATCTCCTCCTCCTGTCGAATCTGTCGAGTTCCGCTATCCCGATCCCCCGTTCCGGTCCGCCGGGGTGCCGGTGCCGTCCGGCAAGGACCGGGAGACCCGTACGGCCGCCCGGCCTTCCCACGAACTCCCGTCTCCTGCGTCCTCCAGCAGCGCAGCCCGCGTGACCGTCCCGGACCCGAATCTCTCCGACAGGGCGTCCACCGCCTCGGCCACCCGGTCGTCCAATCCGGCCCTGGCTTCGAACAGGTCGACCTGGCGGCTCGCGGTCCGGTCCAGGGCGGAAAGGGTGACCCCGACCAGGCGTACGCGCTTCTCCGGACGGTCCGCCGCACGAAACAGATCGCGGGCGACAGGCCAGATGCCTTCCAGGGTGTTGACGGGCTCTTCGAGCGTTCGCTGGCGGGTGACCGTCTCGAAACCCTCCCACCGGAGCTTCACGGTGACCGTGGCTCCGGCGAGATCCTTGCGCCGAAGGGCGGCGGCCACCTGTTCGGTCAGGTCGAGGAGGGTGCGCTCCACGGTGTGCCGGTCCGCGATGTCCGTTCCGAACGTCGTTTCCTTGCCCAGCGACTTCCGGACGTGCTGCGGCACGACCGGGCGCTCGTCGAGCCCGCGGCTGAGACGATGGAATCGATCGCCGGAGGCCTCCCCGAAGGTACGCACGAGCACTTCACGGTCGAGGGCCGCCGCATCGCCGATCGTGGCGCAGCCGAGCCTGCGAAATCGCTCCAGGGCGCGGGGCCCGGCGCCCCACAGGCGAGCGATGGGCAACGGGGCCAGGAACTCCGCTTCCGCGCCTTCCTCCACGACCACCAGGCCATCCGGCTTGTCGAGATCGCTCGCGATCTTGGCGATGAACTTGGAAGGCGCGCAGCCGATCGATGCGGTCAGGCGCTCCTCGCTTCGCACCGCTTCCTTGATGCGAGCGGCGATCGCCGGTCCTTCACCGTACAGGCGACGGCTCGCCGTCACGTCGAGAAACGCCTCATCGATGCTGATCGGCTCGACGAGGTCCGTGAAGCGATCGAAGATTCCGCGGATTCGCTTCGAAACCTCCGCGTACAGGCGCATGCGCGGACGAAGGTACACCGCCGTCGGACAGCGCTTCCATGCCTCGGAGATCGGCATGGCCGACCGGATTCCGTATCGACGGGCCGCGTAGTTGGCGGTGGCCACCACGCCCCGCCCGCGGCCCTCCTTCGGGTCCGATCCCACGACCACGGGGACACCTTTCAGGGTCGGGTTCTCACGCTCCTCCACGGCCGCGTAGAACGCGTCCATGTCCACGTGGAGGATATTCCGGCTGCTCATACGAACTCCGGCAGGCAATGGCGTGTCAGCTCACGGCGAGAAACCAGTCCAGCGAGCTCTGCGAGATGTTATACGGAATGATGTGCCCTCCGTCGAACGGTTCGAACGTCAGGTCGTATCCCTGATCGCGAAGTCGCCCGGCAATGTCGAGCCCCAGCGAAACCGGGAGTACGGTGTCGTTCGTTCCGTGCGACTGATACACCCGCGGCTGGCCCACGATCGGGGAAGTCCGGGCGTAGAAGCCTGCCGAGTACGCGATGAGGTGCGTGAAGAGGTCTCCGTTCGAGACTCCGAGCGAGAGGGCGTACGATGCACCGTCCGAGAATCCCGCGAGAGCGATGCGCGATGGATCGATTCGGCACCGTTCGAACGCGAAGGCAAGCGCGTCGTCGATGAAACCCACATCGGGACCGAAATAGCCGACATCTGCCACGTCCCAGGTCCAGGAGCGAGAGTCGGGCGCCAGGAACACGAACCCCCTCTCTTCGGCGAAGTCGTCGTAACCCGACCAGTCGTCCGACGAGCCTCCCGAACCGTGCAGGCCGACGACGAGCGGCGCCGGGCTGACCGGGGAGTAGCCGGAGGGAACGTACAGGAATCCATCGCGCGGGCTTCCGAGGCCGAGGCCGCTGCGACCGGACGGGGGGTCGAAGATCGGGCTTCCGGGTCGGGCCGTAAGCCGCGGGTCCGAAGTCGGTTCCGGGCCCGAGGTGTCTCCTCCGCAGGCCGCGACGCCCGTGGCGGCCATCGCGCCGAGTCCCGCCCGGACGAACGCCCGCCGAGTCCACGCCGCTGACGGCAAGCTCGATCCGGGCTCGCTCATCATCCACCTCCTCCCGCATCCTCTACTTCGGAGTGCTCTGCGTCCCTTCTGACAACGTGCCTGCGTCCGGTCGGTTGACGCGAAGAGAAGGGGGACGGGACCGGGGTGCCTTCCGGTGCCTCACTCCATGCCCGCGGCGTGTCGCTCTTCGACCACGCGCCGGAGGACGGCCGGATAGTCGCTGATCAGTCCGTCCACCCCGAGATCGAGGAGGCTTCGCATCTCCTCCGGCCGGTTCACGGTCCACACGAACACCCCCTTGCCCTGCTCATGCATGCGGCGCACGAAGCTCCGGGTGACAATGCGGATCAGACCCTTTCGGACCGGAACCATGGCCGCCGTGAGGTCGGCCGGAAGCGGCCGGCGGATGCCCAGCTTTCCCCAGAACACGAACCCCTGCAAGTCGGTCTGATAGGCGCAGCGCCAGCGCGCCGCATCGCCCGCCGGTCGGACCGCATCGGCATCGAAGCCGCCCACGATCACCCGGTCCCGTTCCGGGCGGTCGGGCAGCCACCCGGCGAGACGTCGACCCGCCGCGGCGCTCTTCACCTCGAGGATGGCGGGCAGGTCACCGATCGCGGCCATCGCCTCGTCCAGCGTCGGGATCCGGATCCCCTGGCCCCGATAGGGAAAGGTATCGCCGCCATCCGGGGTGAAACCGTAGCCGGCGTCGAGGCGGCGCAGTTCGTCCAGGGCGCGCTCCTCGACCGGTCCGGAGCCATCCGTGGTACGGTCCAGGGTAGGGTCGTGGATGACCACGAGCTCCCCATCGCGTGAGGCGTGCAGGTCGATCTCGATTGCCTGAGCGCCGACCTCCACGCCGTGCCGGATGGCCGGCAGCGTGTTCTCCGGGGCCACTCCGCGAGCCCCGCGATGACCGATGATCCGCACGTCTCCGCCAGGTCCGAACATGGGTGAACAGTAGCGCTCCGGCTGCGCCGGTGTCCACCGCCCCGTTAGCTTTCCCGACGGGTGGGGCGCGGCCTGGACGGGAGGTTCGATCCCGCGGTCCGGCGCCCCGCGAACCGGGGGTAGGATCTTGCAGATTCTCGTCTGTCCGACGGCGTTCAAGGAGAGCCTGAGCGCCGGTCAAGTAGCGCAAGCCATCCTCGACGGCGCACGGGCCACGAGGCCGGACGCGGACACGATTCGTCTGCCGGTGTCGGACGGGGGGCCGGGGCTGCTCGAGGCGATGCTCGATGTGGAGGGCGGCGAGGTCCGGGTACACGACGTTCACGGACCGATGGGCGAACCCGCTCGAGCAAGGTCGCTGTGGCTCTCGCCCGCCGAGGCGGTGATCGAGACGGCGGACGCGTGCGGTCTGCACCTCGTCCCGACGGACCGCCGCGATCCACTGAGGGCCGACACGACCGGCGTCGGCGAACTCGTGCGCGCGTGCATCGAACAGGGCGCGACGCGTCTTCACATGGGGCTCGGCGGCTCGGCGACCGTGGATGGGGGCGCGGGTCTCGCCCGGATATTCGGCTACCGGTTTCGCGGGCCGGAGGGGGGCAATCTCCCGCCTGGGGGCGGATCGCTATCGGACCTGGTTCGCATCGAGCCACCCGATTCGACGCCGACCGGAACACAGATGACGGCCATCGCGGATGTGCGCGCTCCCCTCTGCGGTCCGGACGGAGCGGCCCACCGTTTCGGACCCCAGAAAGGAGCCGGTCCCGAGTCCGTGGAACGGCTGGAGCGCGGGCTGGCGAACCTGTCCGAGCGCCTCCGGGAAGATCTCGGGTGCGACGTGGCGGATCTCCCCGGAGCCGGGGCGTCCGGGGGGCTGGGAGCCGGGTGTGCCGCCTTCCTCGGCGCGAGACTGGTGCCGGGGAGCCACTGGGTGCTCGACAGGCTGCGCTTCGACGACGCCCTGGAGCGCGCCGACCTGGTGATCACGGGCGAAGGTGCCTGGGATGCGACGAGCGCCCTCGGCAAGATCACCTGGGAGATCGCGCGAAGGGCCCGGGCCTCGCAAGTGCCGGTCGCACTGGTGTGCGGACGGCTGGCGGGCCCCGTCCCGCCCGGAGTCGAGGTGATCGGCGGAGAGGGTGCCTGGCTCGGCGCCGATGACATCGCGCGGCTGGTCGCGGAGGCCCTCGGCTGACGCTATCCTACCGGCTCCCCGCCGGAACGGTGGCGGGCACCATGCAGCGGTGCGGACAGAGTTCGAATCACGGAGGCACAGGTGAGCACCGAGACGGGCCACCCCGACAACCTGATGGAAAAGCTGGTGTCCCTCGCCAAGCGGCGGGGATTCATCTTTCAGTCCTCGGAGATCTACGGAGGCGTCGGGGCCGTGTACGACTACGGCCCGCTCGGCGTGGAGCTCAAGAAGAACGTCCGGGAGGCCTGGTGGGCCGAGATGGTTCATCGCCGCGAGGACGTGGAAGGGGTCGACGCCGGCATCCTGATGCACCCGGAGGTATGGGTGGCGAGCGGCCACGTGGAAGGCTTCACCGATCCGCTGATCGAGTGCCGGAATTGCCACCGCCGTTTTCGGGCCGACCACGTCGAGGGCGACCAGTGTCCCACGTGCGGGGTGACCGGCGAGTTCACGGAGCCCCGGAACTTCAATTTGATGTTCAAGACCTTCATGGGACCGGTCGAGGACTCGACGTCCGTCGTCTACCTGCGCCCCGAGACCGCGCAGGGGATCTTCGTGAACTTCCGGAACGTCCTCGACAGCTCCCGCCAGAAGGTCCCGTTCGGGATCGCCCAGGTCGGAAAGGCGTTCCGCAACGAGATCACGCCGGGGAACTTCACGTTTCGCACGCGTGAGTTCGAGCAGATGGAGATGCAGTTCTTCGTGGAGCCGGGGACGGACGAAGAGTGGTTCCACGTGTGGAAGGAGCGACGGCTGGAGTGGGTCCGGTCGCTCGGGATCCGCCAGGAGCGCCTCCGCCTCGAGCCGCACGGTCCGGACGAGCTGGCCCACTACGCCAAGGAAGCGGTGGACATCGAATACCTGTTTCCCATGGGTTGGCGGGAGTTCGAGGGAATACACAACCGGACCGACTTCGATCTCGCACGGCACCAGGAGCACTCGGGCAAGAAGCTCGAGTACATCGAATCGCATACCGGAAAGCGTTTCGTTCCTTACGTGATCGAGACGTCGGCGGGCCTCGACCGCACGGTGCTGGTCGTCCTCGCCGATGCGTATCAAGAGGAGGAGGTGGAGGGAGAGGAAAGGGTGGTGCTGAAGCTCCATCCGCGCCTCGCGCCGACCAAGGTCGCCGTATTCCCGCTGGTCAAGAAGGAGGGGATGCCGGAGATGGCCGAACGGATCGCCGCCGATCTGCGGGGCCGGTACACGACCTTCCACGACACCAGCGGCTCCATCGGTCGTCGGTACCGTCGCCAGGATGAGGCGGGCACTCCCTTCTGCGTCACGGTGGACGGCCAGAGCGTGGAAGACGGTACCGTGACCGTGCGGGATCGCGACACCCTGGAGCAGGTACGCGTGCCCGCGGACGGCCTGCGAGCCTATCTGGACGAACGACTCGGCAGAGGGACGGAAAGCTGAAGCCGATCGGGCGCAGGTCGGGTCGCTCGTGGGTCTGACGACCACCGAGATCCGGGAACGGGCCGAGCGGTTCCGCGCCGCGGTGCTCGAGGAAGTGCACGATGCGAGGTCGGGTCGCAAGGCGTGGCCCGAGCTGGCCCCCCTGTTCGAGTCGCAGAACGTCCTCCAGGCTTCGCGCACCCTCCCGGTGATCGAGAGGGCGATCGCGGCGGCCGATCACGACGGGGAGCGCCAGCTCCGCAAGCTGCTCCGCTGGGCGGCGCGTCACCACCTCGAGTCGACCAACGCGCGGCTCGACGATGAGTTCGAGTACTGGCGTGCGACGGCGAAGGTCGAGGTGGGGGACATCGCGGTGCCCGTGAGCCAGGCGAAGAGCCTGATCCACGCCACCGACTCGCGGGAAGGGCGGCGGCTTCTGGAGGAGGAGCGTCTGCTCGTCCTCGAGGAGGCGATTCCCCTCCAGCTCGACCGACTGAGCCGCTGGCGCGAGGCCGCCGCCGAGCTCGGCTACGGAGGGTATCGGGAGGCCGTCGAGCGTCTGGCGGGCGTCGACCTGCTCGGAGTCCGTCGAGAGGCCCGACGACTGCTCGAGGCCACCGACGAACTGTACCGCGAGGTGATGGACCGGGAGCTTCGCAGGCGCCTCGGGATCGGACTGGACGCTGCGGAGAGCCACGATGCCGGGTGGCTGAAACGGATGCCCTGGCTGGACGGTTCGTGCCAGGAAGGCGACGTCCTGGGAAGCCTTCGCAAGGATCTTCGCGACATCGGCCTTCCACTCGAGCACGGTGGTCACGTGTCGATCGAGGAGGAACCCTTTCCGGGGCCGGGCATGATGGCCTGCTGCACCCCGGTTCGGGTCCCCGACCGGATCCGGCTCCTCGTCGTTCCCACGATCACGCAGCCGGGTTGCATCGCCCTGCTCATCGCCGTGGGTCGCGCCCTGCATTTCGCGTACACGGATGCCCGGTTGTCCTTCGAGGACCGTGCCCTTGGCGACCTGGCCGTGGTGAAAGCGCACGGACTCCTGTTCGCCGGGCTGAGCCGGGAGGCGTCCTGGGTGCGGCGCGCCCGCGGTCTCGGAGGCGAAGCGCTGGAGGACTACCTGCACGTCGCTGCCGTGGCCGACCTGTTCGCGGTCCGTGAGGCGGCGGCGCGCCTCGAGTTCGAGATCGCCCTGTCTGCCAGCGAGGACCCCCGGGCGATG
>NZ_JBZQEK010000096.1:0-6158 GCF_058719085.1 Candidatus Benthicola sp. | reverse complement strand
CCTCCGGCACTCTTTCCTGTGTATCGATGTGCTCGTAACGCACGTACGGGAGGAGTTGCACCGTGGTCGGGCTCGACCGGAGCACGTCGTAGCCGGCCTGCAGATACCAGCCGAACAGGCGTTCCCCGATGGACTCGTCTCCCGTGAATCCCTCGAGCGCGTTCAGGGCGGCTACATCTCCCACGGTCGAGTAGGCCAGGAGGCCCCGGACGTCGAAACCGTACGCCCGATAGCCCGCATGTCCCTCGAGGATCATCGTGGGCGCGGTGATCGTCTCACCGGGAGACGGCGGTGACTCCGCTCCCTGGCCCGAGCCTCCGTAGTAGCCGGACGCTCCGATCACCAGTCCCGGGACTCCCGACCAGTCCGCGCGTGCGACGCCCGCGAAGTTCTCGGCCTTCGCACGCGATCCCTTCTGGCGACCCCCGCGGAGCCCATTCGCGTTGAATCCCTCCCCGTCGAGTCCGTTGACCAGATAGACCCGCCAGTCGAAGTCGCCGGCGCCCCCGAAGAAACCGATGCCGAGTTCGCGCCAGGTGGTCGGGATGATCCGGAGCTCCGTCTCGGGTCGCAGGGCACCGAGGTACGTGGGTGGCTCATGAATCTCGTTGATGAACCCCATCGGGAGCAGCAGCAGGCCGCCCCGCAGCCCCGTGCTTCCCTGCAGACCCCGGAACCGCCAGTCGAGGTAGGCGAACTCCAGGGATACGGAGCCCGTCTCCGAAGTGCTCCCGTGCTCGACTTCGATCTCCGAGTTGAACAGGAAGTGGTCGTTGAACTTGTAGCCCACGTACACGACGCCGCGCAGGGCATCGATCTGATCGGTGGCGCCGGACGGGCTCCCGTCCTCACGGGTCGACGCGTTGTTCTGATACAGGAACTCGCCGTAGCCTCCGATGGAGACGCCCTCGCCGACCCGGTAAACCTTGGAAGCCGCCGGTCCGAGTCCCCATTCGGTCGTGTCGGCCCGGGCCGTCACCTCCTCGCCCAGCCGGATCCTCTCGAGCTCACGGGTGATGGCGTCGATCTGGCGGGTGATCTCGGCCAGCCGTGCACTGTCGGGATCTTCCGCGAGCTGGAGTCTGAGGGCTTCGACCTGCCGCTCGAGGCGCTCGATTCTGTCTTCGACGGATTCCGACGGCTCCTGGGCAGACAAAGGCGACGCCTGAGCGACAAAGACGACCGAGATGAGCACCGCCATCGACCGCACGCCTGCCGGGATTCCGCGTCGACCCTGGGAGAACACTCGGCGCAGCGTCACCAAAAGGTCAGTCGGGCAGGGACTTATACGAAATCGTGACATCGAGGATTGTCCGGAAAGTTTGGAATGAGGATGAAACTCGTTCTCATCGAGCGGCAGAATACGGACGGGTGGTCGGCGATGCAATGAGCAGGGAGCCGAGGTCTAGCCGGGCAACAGGGCACCGAATGCGACGGCGGAAGCTTTGTGCTCCATCCGCCCGGGCTTCGTCTGGCGGGTCGTCTTGAGTACACTGGTTCAGTTCAGCCGACTTCCCGAACCGCTGAGGTGTCCATGAAACGACGCACGTTCGTCCGGTCGTCCCTCGCCGCAACGGCTGCCCTCTCGATTCCCGGCAGCCGCTCCATCGCAGCGCAGTTTCGGCCGGTCGCGCAGGAGGCACCGGATGTCCCCGCGATCACCGGCGCGGGCAGGGAGATCGTGCTCAAGGGTACCGACATCGCCGACCTGGCGGCCCGCATGGAAGGACCGGTGCTGTTGGCTGGCGACCCCGGGTATGATCGGTCGCGGATGATCCTCAATCCCTCGTTCAACAAGTTCCCGGCCATCGTGGTGCGGCCGACGGGGGTGACGGACATTCGTGCGGCGGTCGATTTCGCTCGCGCCCACGACAACCTGCTCGTCGCGGTCAAGTGCGGCGGACACAGCGCCTCGGGGAAGTCGACGTGCAATCGAGGCATGCAGATCGACCTGTCGCTGTTCCGAGACGTTCGGGTGGACCCGGACCAGAGGCGGGCCTGGGTTTCGGGCGGCAGCCTGCTCGGCCCGGTCGACCGCGAGGCCATGGCCTTCGGACTGGTCACCACCATGGGCACCGTATCCCACACCGGTGCGGGCGGGCTGGTCACCGGAGGCGGATTCGGCCGCCTCGGGCGCCGCTTCGGTCTGTCCGTGGACAACCTCCGCTCCGTAGAGCTGGTCACCGCCGACGGCGAGTGGGTGCACGCGGATTCGGATCACAACGCGGATCTGTTCTGGGCGGTCCGGGGGGGCGGAGGCAACTTCGGGATCGTCACGAACTTCGAGTTCGAGCTCCACCCCATGCAGCGTGAGGTCGTGTTCGGCCCGCTGGTGTTCCCGATCGAGCGGGCCCGGGACATGCTGGTCATGTTCTCCGAGTACGCGCCCGTTGCGCCCGACGAGCTCAGCATGGGGTTCTTCGTTTCCCGCCCGGACGGTGAGCCCCCGAGGTGCGGGATCGGGGTCTGTTACTCGGGGCCGGCGTCGGACGCGGAGAAGGCCCTCGCTCCCATCCGGAAAGTCGGCACGCCGACGTACGACGGCGTGAAGTCCATGGACTACGTGGCCGTGCAGCGCTCCGGGGACATCGACGATCCGCGGGCCCGTGCTTCGTACCTCAAGGGCGGGTTCATCTCCGGCATGAACGGACAGCTCATCGACGACATCTTGCGGGGCCTCGAGAGCGGTCCGTCGTGCGACGCGGCCGTCTTCTTTCAGCTGAGCGGAGGGGCGATCAACCGCGTTCCCTCCGACGCCACGGCGTTCGCCTACCGGGACGCCCTCGGCAACCTGCTCAGCGCCGTCGACTGGCCGGCCGGGGAAGATCCCTCGGAATACATCGCCTGGGAGCGCGCCTACTGGAAGACGCTGGAGCCGCATACGATCGGCTGGTACGTGAACGATCAGCCGCTGGAGGGCGGCACGCCGGTGAACGCCAACTACCGTGGCAACTACGGCCGGCTCGCGGAGATCAAGAAGCGCTACGATCCGGACAACCTCTTCCGTCTGAACGCCAACATCTCGCCGGCCTGACCGCGAGGGAGGCCGGTCCTCCGGGCGGGCACGTCCCGACCCGATTCGAGACCATCGAAAGCCCGTCGACGCCGGCGGGCTTTCGCACATGGGCCGTTCGTGCGAGATGAGTAGATATGAGCCCACATGATGCGGATGTGATCGTGGTCGGGGCCGGCCTGGCCGGTCTCGCGTGCGCCCGACGCCTTCACCGATCGGGTTTGGAGGTGCTCGTCGTCGAGGCGAGCGACGGTCCGGGTGGCCGCGCCCGAACGGACGCCGTCGACGGTTTCCTGCTGGACCGCGGCTTCCAGGTGCTGCTGACCGCGTATCCGGTGACGCGGTCGGAGCTCGATTACGCGGCGCTCGACCTGCGGTCCTTCGAGCCCGGCGCCCTGGTGCGTGCCGGCGGCGCCCTCCACCGCGTGTCGGACCCCTTCCGACGGCCCGGCCAGGCACTGGCGACCCTCAGAGCGCCGATCGGGTCCCTGCGAGACAAGTGGCGGGTGGCGCGGCTGGCGCTTCGGGTTCGGCGCGGATCGGTGCACGAGCTGTTCGAACGGCCGGAGCGGTCCACGCTCGCGTATCTCTCCGGCCTTGGATTCTCGCATCGGATGATCCGGACCTTCTTCCAGCCGTTCCTCGGTGGCGTCTTCCTCGATCCATCGCTGGAGACATCCAGCCGGATGTTCGAGTTCGTGTTCCGGATGTTCGGCGAGGCGGCCGTCGCCGTGCCATCCGGCGGAATGGGCGCCCTCGCTCAGCAGCTGGCATCCGATCTCCCGACCGGTTCCTTGCGGCTGAACTCGCGCGTGGTGTCTGCCGACAGGAATGCGATCGTCCTCGAGGGGGGTGCGTCGCTGACGGCCCGAGCGGTGGTCGTAGCGACCGACGGCCCGGCCGCGCGTCAACTGGCTGGCCTGGAGGATGTCCCCCGATACCGGCCGGCTCTGTGCCTCTACTACGCGGCGGACGAGCCACCGATCGAAGAGGGTATCCTCGTCCTGGACGGGGAGGAGAGGGGGCCGGTCTCGAACTTCTGCGTGATGAGCCGGGTCTCTCCCACGTACGCCCCCGCGAACCGGGAACTGCTCTCCGCCACCATCCTTGGCGACGCCATCGACCGTCCCGACGTGCGCGAGGCCGCCCGTGCGCAGCTCCGAGACTGGTTCGGGCCCGTGGCGCACGACTGGGAAGAGATCGCGTCGTATCGGATTCCCGTCGGACTGCCCGACCAGTCGCCCCGGGCCGGGGGCGTGCAGGCCCGGGCCGTGTGCACCCCTGGTGGCGTTTTCGTTGCTGGCGATCACCGGCGTCACGGCTCGATCGAGGGAGCCATCGTATCGGGTCTCGACGTCGCTCGGGCCGTGAAGACGGAGCTGACCGCCGCCTGACCCCCCCCTCGAAATTACTGTCTACATTTTGTCTAAGTATAAAACTTGACAAAGCTGGCCGGTGTGTACATTTTGCCATGTGCGAGGTAAGGAACGGGTCTCAACAGGCCCTCAATCATCAAGTGCACGGAGAAGATCATGTCGAATACGACGCAGACCTGGCCGGATCTGGCCATCGGGCTCTACGACCGCCTCACCGGTCGAGGCGCGGAGATCACCTACGAGATGGATGACCTGAACGTCGACGTTCCGAGCCGCGTTGGCGAAGATGCCGCGTACACTCGCTGGACGGTGAACGGAACGGTTCGAATCCGGACTCGGGACGGCAAGTGAGTTCCGAACGTCCTTCACGACGGCACCGGCCGGTGGACCTGCTCGCCAATGTTCATGTGGCGGCACCCGCCGGCCGGCTGACGGTCCAGGGGACCGGCCGGACGCTCGCGATCGATGCGAGCAGCTGGCGCATGTACGGGCAGGCAGCTTCCTCTCTGCGGCTGAAGACGAGGTCCGAGCGGCAGATCCTGCTTCACCGGTTCGGCCGCGCTCTGCGAGCTGCGGACATCGAGGTCAGCCTCCAGACGGCGGGCCGTGAGATCGCCCGGCTGGGCACGTCCGGGGGTGGCCTCGGTGCGCGTCTGCTCGGCTTGCCGGGAACGAGGATCCGTATCGTTGGATTGATCGCCGCCCTGCTGCGCTCCCCATTCAACCGGTAATCGACGCATGAGCGTGACGCCTGCCCTGATGGCTTCGACCCTCGCTGCTGCACTCCTCCTCGTGGGCGGAATCGCCGACAGAGATGACTTCGAGCCCGTTGATCCCGTCTCCCTGTTCGAGTTCGACCGCGACCGGGCCGAAGACTGGCTCGTGATCAACGACGGCGTCATGGGCGGAGTGTCGTCGAGTCGATTCACCCATCGTGAATCGGGCTTCGCGACGTTCACCGGCGATTTGTCCCTCGAAAACAACGGTGGGTTCGCTTCCGTGCGAGCCCCGATGGCTCCGGGCGCGCTCGAGAACCGGCAGGCACTGATTCTCCGTGTTCGCGGTGACGGTCGGACGTACCAGTTGCGCCTGCGCACCGACCGTCGGTTCGACGGAATCTCGTACATGGCCCGATTCGAGACCGAGAAGGGCGAGTGGCAGGAGGTGACGCTGCCGCTCGACCGGTTCCAGCCGACCTTCCGAGGACGCCGGCCCGCGGGCGCGCCGCCGCTGTCGCCGGCGTCGGTTCAGCAGATCGGGCTGCTGCTGGCCGATGGAACGCCCGGAGAATTCCGCCTCGACGTAGCCTGGATTCGGGCCCGCTGAGGGTCATCGAATCGAGGCGGCCTACTCGATCGATACCCTGATCTCTGCCGCCACCCTGCGGATGTGGTCCAGCAGGGCGTAGACGAACACGGACGCTCCGACCATCTCCAGGCCCTCCTCGATCGCGGCCAGCGTGATCCAGAGAACCGTCGCGCTGCTGCCAGACGATTCCGCGACATGCGCGCCGATCATCTCGAAGCCGACCGCTCCGCCCACGAACAGCAAGGCGGAAATCAGGAACAGGTTGCGCGTGTGTCTCTCGAGTCCGCGCAGCCAGGGGACCAGGTACGCGGCCAGGACGACGACGAACAGGATGCCCAGGACGACCCAGGGATAGAACAGGTATCCGCCCAGCCCGAGTTTTCGCAGAATCGGCACGGAGGTCTCGTGTAGCGCGGCTGCCTCGTCGGCCGACAGGTAAAGGAAGATCACCGACAATACGG
>NZ_JBZQEK010000095.1:0-46793 GCF_058719085.1 Candidatus Benthicola sp. | reverse complement strand
TCTCGGTCGATCCGCCGTTCGGGGCGCGCTGCATCAGGGTGGAGACGAGCGACGAGATGGGAGAGGCCCTGGTTCGGGAGCTGGAGGGCGCCGACGTGCTGATCATGGCCGCGGCGGTATCCGACTACCGGGTCGCCAGCCCGTCCGCCGTCAAGATCAAGCGCGCGGAAGTGCGCTCCCTGGAGCTGAGCCTCGAGGCAGGTCCCGACCTTCTGGCTTCGACCCGTGCGCTGCGGGAGGAGCTCGGTGTGTTCACCGTCGGCTTCGCCCTCGAAACGGAGGACGCGGTAGAGGCGGCGAGCCGGAAGCTGAAGGAGAAGGGCGTCGACCTGATGGCGGTGAACGAGGCGGGCCGCGAGGATCGCGGACCGGAGAGCGAAACGAATCAGCTGACCCTCATCGCTGCGGAGGGCGTGATCGAGGAGATCCCGTTGATGCCGAAGCCGGCCGTGGCCGAGAGGCTTCTCGATCGGCTGGAGAGGCGAATTCCGTGACGGAGAAGGGGAGGGCGATCCGCAGCTGGCTGCAGGGTCGGGAAGCGCTCGGGGAGCCGGAGTGGTTCGTTCCGCCCGGTCAGCGTCGACGCGCCATGGATGCCATTCGCGGTGCGACGCGGGATACTCTCCCGCCGGGTGCCGGGCCGGGGCTGGAGGAGCTCTCGCGCACGGCGACCCGCGATCAGATCCTCGCCCTCGAGGACATGGAGCGGCTCCGGTCCGTGGCGGACGGGTGCACCCGCTGCGACCTGCACAGGACCCGTACCCACGTCGTGTTCGCCGATGGGTCCGCCGACGCGAGGCTCTTGTGCGTCGGGGAGGCCCCGGGAGCGAACGAGGACCGGACCGGGCTGCCCTTCGTGGGTCGGGCCGGCAAGCTGCTGGATCGTCTCCTGCTGAGCGTGGGGTTCCCGCGCGAAGAAGTGTTCATCTGCAACGTTCTGAAATGCCGACCGCCCGGAAACCGCAACCCGCAGTCGGATGAAATCGAGACCTGCTCTCCGTTCCTGCTCCGGCAGGTCGAGCTGGTTCAGCCGACCGTCATCGTCGCGTTCGGGACCTTCGCCGCACAGACGTTGCTCGGAGTCAGGGACTCCCTCCGACACCTGCGCGGCCGGACCCACATGTATCGTGGACATCCGCTCGTGGTGACCTATCATCCTGCGGCGTTGCTCAGGAACCCGTCGTGGACTCGTCCGACGTGGCGCGATCTGCAGCTGGCGAGGAAGATCGTCGATGGCGATCGCCGGCCGGAAGCGCCGGAGCCGCCGGCGACATCGGCCCCGCCGCGCGACGTTGGGGATGCGAGCGGTGGGGAGCCCGAGGGAGGTCAGCTGATCCTGGGAGGCGACGATGGCTGAGCCATCGCTCATTTCGGTCGAAGGTTCGGTGTCGGGCCGGCAGGTCCCATGGTCGGAGGAGGCCGAGATCTCGGTCCTGTCGGCCATGCTCATCGATGCCGACGCGGTCGCCCGGGCCATCGAGATGGTCGGGGACGGCTCGTTCTATCGGGAGGCGAACCGGCGAATCTTCCGTGCCATGGTGAGGTTGTATTCGCGGGGCGAAGTGATCGACGTGGTGACTCTCTCCGACGAGCTGAAGTCGGCCGGAGAGCTCGAGGGCGCGGGTGGAATGGCCTACCTGGCGCGTCTCGTCGATGCGGTGCCGACGGCGGCGAACATCGAGTACCACTGCCGGATCCTGAGGGACAAGTCGGTCCTCAGGCAGCTGATCGAGTCCGCGACGGACATCGTTCGAGAGGCGTACGACGCGCCGGCCGGAGAGGTCGACGACACGCTGGACCGGGCGGAACAGAAAATCTTCCAGATCGCTCAGGCCTCGCAGCGTCAGGGCTTCGTTTGGATCAAGGAGATCCTGTGGCCGACCTTCGAGCGTATCGAGGAGCTGCAGAGCAGCCCCGGGGCGGTCACCGGCGTCGCGAGCGGCTTCGCCGACCTCGACAACCTGACGGCGGGCTTTCAGAAGGGAGACCTGATCATCGTGGCGGGCAGGCCGTCGATGGGGAAGACGGCGCTCGCCATGAACTTCGCGCAGCACGCGGCGATCGACAAGGAAGTCCCGGTGGCCGTCTTCTCTCTCGAGATGTCCAAGGAATCGCTCGTTCAGCGCCTGTTGTGTTCCGAGGGGCGGGTGGACTCGGGGCGCCTTCGCCGCGGGCGCCTTCAGGACGACGAGTATGCTCGCCTCGCGACCGCAGCCGGGCACCTGAACACGGCCCCGATCTGGATCGACGACACGCCGGCGATCACGGCGCTCGAGCTTCGGGCCAAGGCGCGCCGGCTCGCCTCGGAGGTGGACCTGGGCCTGATCATCGTCGACTACCTGCAGCTGATGACCGGTCCCCTGAACGCGGACAACCGGCAGCAGGAGATCAGCGCCATATCGAGAGCCCTGAAGGCCGTGTCCAAGGAGCTGAACGTCCCCGTGGTGGCTCTGTCTCAGCTGTCCCGTGCGCCGGAACAGCGCACCGACAAGCGTCCGGTGCTCGCGGACCTCCGGGAATCCGGAGCGATCGAGCAGGATGCCGATCTCGTGCTCTTCGTCTACCGGGAGGAAGTGTACCGTCGCCCGGACGACTTGATCGACGACTCGGGGGAATCCCTCGAGGGGCAGGCCGAGCTGATCGTCGGCAAGCAGCGAAACGGGCCGACCGGCTCCATCAATCTGTACTTCCACAAGAACTACACGCTGTTCGAATCGCGCACCCGTGATACCGACCTGCACCACTGATTTCCGGCGGCTTGAGCCGATGTTGAGAGTCGAGGGCTACGCTGGGATCGGCCGGGGCACGGACGTGAGAGGGTGTGGACGATGAGTCGAGCGAAGACGGCCTTCGTGTGCCGGGAATGCGGAGCGGAAACGGTGCGCTGGGAGGGCCGGTGCCCGACCTGTGCGGCCTGGAACTCCCTGACCGAGAGCCAGCGGGGGTCGGGCCGGGGCCATGCCGCCGGCGCGCCCCTCCCACGCGTGGAACCCCTGGGTCGCGTCGGGGGTGCGAGGGTCGAGCGGATTCGCACCGGCTTCGGCGACGTGGACCGGGTTCTCGGAGGGGGTATCGTTCCGGGAACGGTCATCCTGCTGGGTGGAGCGCCCGGAATCGGAAAGTCCACCCTGCTCCTGCAGCTCGCGGGCCGACTCGCCGCCGCCGGAGACTCCGTCCTCTACGCTTCCGGCGAGGAGTCGACCGAGCAGGTGGCGATGCGGGCAGAGCGCCTCGGCACGGGCGCCGAAGTCGACTTCCTCTCCACCCACGTAGTGGAAGAGGTGGTCGAAGCCCTGCGGAGATCCCGACCCTCGCTGCTTTGCGTGGACTCGATACAGACGATCGCGTCGGGACAGAGCGCGACCGCGCCGGGCGGCGTGGCTCAGGTTCGCGAGGCGGCAGCCATCCTGCACAGGGAGGCCAAGGAAGCCGGTGCGGCTTGTCTGCTCGTCGGACACGTGACGAAGGGGGGCGTGCTCGCGGGTCCGCGAACCCTCGAGCACCTCGTGGACGTGGTTCTCCACTTCGAAGGCCAGCGCTCGGGCGAGCACCGGATTCTCCGCGGCTCCAAGAACCGGTTCGGTAGCGTCGACGAGCTCGCGGCGTTCCGTATGAGCCGCGCCGGTCTCGTGCCCGTCGCCGATCCCTCGACCTTCTTCCTTACCCCCGGCGGTGCGGAGACGAGCGGAGCGGCCATCACCGTCCCGCTGCAAGGGAGTCGTCCGATCCTGGCCGAGGTCCAGGCTCTCGTGGCCCGGGCGAGGTTTTCATCTCCTCAGCGGGTGTGCACGGGACTGTCCTCTCGAAGGCTCTCCATCCTGCTCGCCGTCCTCGAGAAGCGGGCAGGCCAGGCGCTGGGTGAGCAGGACGTCTTCGTGAACGTCGTCGGAGGGCTTCGGATGGGGGATCCGGCCTCCGACCTGGCGGTGATCGCGGCCCTGATGTCCGCGGGCGTCGACCGTCCCTTCGGCCCCGGCACCGGGTTCTTCGGCGAGGTAGGACTCGGCGGAGAGGTTCGCGCCGTCTCCCATTCCGAGGCGAGGCTGCGCGCGGCTCTCGACGCGGGCTTGCAGCGCGTCGTGGTGCCGGCAGGCATGGAGGTGGATCCGGGAGACGGGGCCGATCGGATACGCGTCGCGCGTCACGTGACGGATGTCGCCGAGCTGCTCCGTTCGGAGGCGGCCGGATGATTCGCGTGACGGCCGTCGTCGTAGCCGCGGGCCGGGGCCGGCGCTTCGGGTCGCCGAAGCAGTTCATGCCGCTGGCCGGGCGCCCCGTGGTCCGGTGGAGTCTCGATACCTTCTGCGCCCACCCGCAGATCGCGGAAGTGGTCCTCGTGCTTCCGCCCGATCATGCGGATGCCATGGAGCATCTGGGGCCAGGCACTCCGATCCGGACATGCCGGGGCGGGGAGACGCGTCGGGCGAGCGCGGCAGCCGGCACGGCCGCAGCCGGTCGGGAGGCCGAGTGCATCCTGATCCACGACGCAGCCCGCCCGTTCGTGTCTCCCGATTTGATCACCCGGGTGATTTCGGCTGCTGCCGCGACCGGAGCCGCCGTTCCGGTGGCTTCCGTGGTCGACACGATCAAGCGGGTGCGGGACGGTCGTGTCGTCGAGACCGTCGACCGCGTCGAGCTGAAGCGGGCCCAGACCCCGCAG
The DNA here is from genome assembly GCF_058719085.1 of Candidatus Benthicola sp. Lineage (NCBI taxonomy): Bacteria > Pseudomonadati > Gemmatimonadota > Gemmatimonadia > Candidatus Palauibacterales > Candidatus Palauibacteraceae > Candidatus Benthicola > Candidatus Benthicola sp. Next base: position 42,133 of record NZ_JBZQEK010000095.1, on the reverse strand, counting down.
GGCTTCGCGGCCGATCTGATTCGGGAGCTCCACGCCGGGACGGCTTTCGACCCGGCCCCCGCATCGGACGACGCGACCCTCTGCGAGCGAGCCGGCCGCCCGGTGGCCGTCGTGGAGGGCGATCCGTGGAACCTGAAGATCACGACGCCGGATGACCTGGCTCTCGCCGAGTGGCTGATAGCATCCGGTCGAGTGCCGTTCGTCGCTCCGGGCGGAGGGACGGCGTGACGGTCTTCGAGACCTGCGAGGCACCTGCCGGAGAAGGCGAGGGCGGGACGGCCGTCAGCCTCGCGGTCGAGGTGCTGCGGGCCGGCGGGGTGCTGGCGCATCCGACGGAGACCGTCTACGGGATCGGGGGGGAGGCCACCGGGGACGTCGATGCAGATCTGGCTCGTCTCAAGGGACGAGGTGGGGCCCCGGTGCTGCGAATCGCGGGTTCGACGTCGGCGCTGACGGCGAATTTGCCAGAGGCAGAATGGAGTCCGGTCGCGGGTCGGCTGGCCGCGTTCTTCTGGCCCGGCCCCCTGACTCTCGTTCTTCCTCTCCGAAGCGGCGGAAGCGTGGCGGTGCGAGTAGAGGGCCATCCGGCGACGCGACAGGTCCTTCACGCCTGGGGTGGAATCATCGGCTCGACCAGCCTCAACCTGTCCGGAGAGGCCCCGGCCCGGACGACCGCGGAGGCGCGCCGGGTCCTGTCTGCGATGCCGCGAATCGGGCGCCGGGTGCTGCTCATGGAAGCGGGGACGCTTCCGGGACCTCCTCCCTCCACCCTCGTCGCTCTGACCGAGGAGGTACCGGTCATTTTGCGAGCCGGCGCCGTTTCCCCCGAGGCCATCGAAGCCTGTCTCGCTTCGGGGGAGACGACGTGACGTCCGTACTTTTCGTCTGTTCGGGAAACACCTGCCGCAGCCCGCTCGCGGAGGTTCTGACCCGGCAGGAAGCCGAGCGGCGCGGGCTCGACCTGAAGGTGGCTTCGGCCGGGACGTTCGCGGTCGAGGGAGCGCCTGCCTCAGCGGGCGCGGTGGCAGCGGCAAGGCGGAGGGGCGCGGACCTGGCCTTCCATCAGTCTCGGCCGCTCGCCCGGGACGCCGTGGAGGAAGCGGATCTTCTGATCGCCATGAGCCGCGCGCACCTGCGGGTACTGCTGGATCAGCCGGGCACGGAGCGGAGGGCTCACCTGCTGACCGACTTTCTGCCCACCGGACACCCGCAGCGCGGAACCGGTGTCGCGGATCCCTTTGGTGGTGATGCCTCGGAGTACGAGGATGCCGCCCGGACCATCGAGATCTGTATCTCGCACCTGCTGGACGGACTGGAGGGCTCGTGACCGGGGCGCAGCGGCGCTTCGCCCTGCTCGGAGATCCGGTCTCCCATTCCGTGTCTCCGTCGCTCTACGCGGCGGCGTTTCGTGTTCTCGGAATCCCGGCCCGATATGACGCCGTTCGAGTCCCGGCAACAGATCGAGCCGCCGTCCCTCGCGTGATGCGCGATCTGGCTTCCTCGGGAGGAGGGAACGTGACGCTGCCGCACAAGGGTGTGGCCGCCGCCGCGCTCGACTTCCGGCTGCCCGCGGTGGAAGCGACCGGAGCCTGCAACTGCTTCTGGCTCGACGACGGTCGTCTGATCGGCGACAACACGGACGTGCGCGGTTTCCTTGCCGCGAGCGCCGGGTTCGAAGGAGGACGCCTCGAGGGCGCCGAAGTTCTGCTTCTCGGAGCCGGTGGTGCCGCGCGGGCGGTCGCGGTCGCGTGTGCCGAAGCCGGGGTCGCCTCCCTGGAGATCCGCAACCGGAGCGCGAGCCGGGCGAAGCGCCTCCTCGAGGAACTCGAGCTGGGGGAGTGGGCCCGGGTACAGCCCATGTCGCGGCAGCTGGACCGATCCTTCGATCTCGTGGTGAACGCCACCCGTCTCGGTCTGAGCCGGGCGGACCCGCTCCCGGTGGACCTCGAGCAGGCCCGGTGCGGGGCCGCCCTGGACCTCGTGTACGGCCCGGAAGGGACTCCGTGGACTCGGCGGGCTAGTGAGCTCGGGATCCCGGCGGAGGACGGTCGGGCCATGCTCGTTCACCAGGCAGCGTACAGCCTCGAACGGTGGGGCATGGATCCGGGTGATCGTCCCCGCCTGATCCCGATCCTGCACGAGGCGGTTCGACGTGCGCTCGAGGACCCCGGCTCCGGCGAGAAGGAAGCGGCGGAGGGAGACCGACGGGCAGTTCCTTGAGGGTGCGCACGGCGGGTTGGCGGGCGGCCGTTGCCTCCTTCTTCGACGCGCTTCTGCCTGGCGCATGTGCGGCATGCGGCGTGGCCGTCCCTTCACCCGAAGAGCCCATCTGCCCGGTCTGTGCAGCGAGGATTCACCCGGTGCCCGGTCCATGGTGTCCGCGCTGCGGACTCACCCGGATCATCCCGGGGCCGACACCGGAGGGTTGCTCGGCATGCCACCCCTGGCCGCAGGCGCTTCCGAGAGCCGGGTCCGCCTGCCTGCATGCGGGAACGGCGGCGGACGTGGTGCGGGGGCTCAAGTACCGGGGATGGACCGCACTGGCCGGTCCGATGGCCGAACGGATGCTTCCCGCCGCGCGCAGGGTAGCCGGCCGCGGTGCCCCGGTCCTGGTGCCCGTTCCGATCACGAAAGCCAAACGGCGAGAGCGAGGCTTCAACCAGGCGGAGCTTCTCGCTCTCGGCCTCTCCCGTCTGTCGGGCTGGCCGACCGAGCCCCTCCTGATCCGGACGGGCGGTGGGCCTCCCCTGGCACGTCTCGGTCGCGCGCGGCGCGCCGAGACGGTGCGACGGGCGTTCGCCGTCCGAGCGTCGTTGCCCGGGGATCGACTCGGTGGGGCCGCGGCCCGGTCCGGGGCTCTGCTGGTCGACGACGTGATCACGACGGGGGCCACCGCCGCTGCTTGTGCGGAGGCACTGGCCAACGCCGGTGTCCGCTGCCGCGGGGTGGTCAGCTTCTCCCGCACGGATCCTCTGGACGAGATCGGCTGAGCGGTCCCCGGGGCCTTGTGTGCGGCGGCGGCCCCATGCAAGCTTCACTTCCTCGAAATCGCCACCTGTAGACGGGAGAATTCATATGTCGGTCAAGATCGCGATCAACGGCTTCGGTCGGATCGGAAGAAACATCCTCCGGGCGGCTCTCAAGCAGGGCATGGGAGAGCTCGATCTCGTCGCCATCAACGACCTCACCGACGCGGGCACGCTCGGGCACCTGTTCAAGTACGACTCCGTTCACGGCGTGTACGACGGCGAGGTCGACGTGGACGGGAATTCTCTGGTGATCGACGGAGAGCGGTTCGATGTCCTCTCCGTTCGGGACCCTGCCGGGCTCCCATGGCAGGACCTCGGGGTGGACGTCGTGTTCGAGGCGACGGGCCTGTTCCGCAAGCGGGCCGAAGCCTCGAAGCACCTCGAGGCCGGAGCGAAGAAGGTCGTGATCACGGCTCCGGCTCCCGATCCCGACGTGACCGTGGTGCTCGGAGTGAACGACGCCGATTACGATCCCGCTGAGCACCACATCATCTCGAACGCCAGCTGCACGACCAACTGCGTCGCGCCCGCGGTGAAAGTCCTGGTGGACGAGTTCGGGTTCGAGAGCGGCCTGATGACGACCGTCCACAGTTACACGAACGACCAGCGCATCCTGGATCTGCCGCACAAGGATCTCCGAAGGGCCAGGGCCGCCGCCGTGTCCATCATTCCCACGACCACGGGAGCCGCGAAGGCCACCGGCCTGGTGATCCCCGAGGTCGCCGGGAGGATCGACGGCATGGCAATGCGCGTTCCGACGCCCGACGTCTCGATCGTCGATCTCGTAGCGAACGTGAGCCGTGACACCTCCGTGGAGGAGGTCAACGACGCCTATCGCAGGGCGGCGGAAGGAGGCCTCAACGGGATTCTCGCGTACGAGGAGCGGCCGCTGGTGTCGATCGACTACGTCGGGAACCCGCACAGCTCGATCATCGACGCGCTGTCCACGTCGGTCATCGGCGGGCGGCTGGTCAAGGTGATCTCGTGGTACGACAACGAATGGGGATACTCCGTGCGTTGCGTCGATCTCGTCCGGCACCTCGGCAAGAGTCTCTGATCGGGGAGGTCCAGGTGCGCAGGAGGAGCCTCAGGGATCTCTCCCGGTCGGAGCTCGACGGGCGTCGAGTTCTGTTCCGAGTCGACTACAACGTTCCGCTGGCTGACGATGGGTCGGTGGCGGACCCGACGCGGGTGCGCGCCACCCTGCCGTCGCTGCAGTACGTGCTCGAGAAGGGAGGACGTCCGGTTCTCCTTTCTCACCTCGGTCGGCCGAAGGGCGAGGTCGTTCCATCGATGTCCCTGGCCCCGGTGGCAGCCGTCCTCGCGGCGGAGATCGGGCGGCCCGTCCGATTCGTGGCCGCGACCGATACGACGGAGGCGGTCGAGGCCAGCGAAGCGCTGGCTCCGGGAGAGATCCTCCTGCTGGAGAACACCCGGTTTCTGCCGGGCGAGACGAAGAACGATCCGGATCTCGCGGTCCGGCTGGCGCGTCTCGGAGACCTGTTCGTGAACGATGCATTCGGAAGCACTCACCGGGCGCACGCGTCCGTGGTGGGTGTGGCCGATCATCTCCGACCGGCCGTGGCGGGGCTGCTGGTGCGGAAGGAACTGGAGTGCCTGTCGGAACTGAGAAGCGCACGACGCCGGCCGTTCATCGTGATCCTGGGTGGGGCGAAGATCGGCGACAAGATAGGATTGCTCGAGGCTTTCCTCGACGAAGCGGACGCGATCCTGATTGGGGGCGCCATGGCGAACACCTTCCTGCGGGCCTCCGGGGCAGGCACGGGCAGCTCGCTCGTCGAGGAGAGCGCTCTCGACCAGGCGACGCGCTTCCTCGAGGCCGGAGGAGAGACGCTGCGTCTGCCGACGGACCTGGTCGTCGCCGATCCCGCGGCGCCGGATGCGGACGGGGCCCGCGTCGTGCGCTCCGATGCGATTCCCGAAGGCATGGCCGCTCTGGATATCGGACCGGAGACCCGGGACGAGTACGCGCAGGCGGTGCGCGGGGCGGGTACCGTGTTCTGGAACGGTCCCATGGGACTGTTCGAGAAGCCGGGCTTCGACGCCGGCACGGTCGCGGTCGCCCGGGCCACGGCCGAGTGCACGGCCGCGGGAGGCTTCACCGTGGTGGGTGGAGGCGATTCGGCAGCGGCGATCCGGCAGGCGGGTCTGGCCGACGCGGTATCGCACGTCTCCACGGGCGGTGGAGCATCCCTCGAGTACCTGGCCGAGGGGTCGCTGCCCGGGATCGAGGCGCTCGACCCGACCACGGAATGAGGGAAGGCAGACAACCGTGAAACCGTTCTTCGCCGCAAACTGGAAGATGCACCTCGGTCCGGTCGACACGAGGTCGTTCGTCGAGCGATTCGTGGCTCTCCACGTTCCCCGCCCGGACGCGCGGGTCGTTTTCTTCCCGCCGTCGCTCAGCGTCGCCGCCTTCCGGGAAGCTTCCGCCGACCGCCCGGACCTCGAGATCGGGGTGCAGGACGTGCACCAGGAGGAAGCCGGAGCCCACACGGGTGCGATCTCTGCGGCCATGGCCCGCCAGGCGGGCGCCCGCTGGGCACTCGCGGGTCACTCCGAGCGCAGGCGGGAGTTCGGGGACGATGACGCGCGGGTGCTGAGCAAACTCAGGAGGATCCTCGATCAGGACCTTCATCCGGTCCTCTGCGTGGGGGAGACGCTGGAGGAGAGAGAGGCCGGACGTCTCGAGGAAGTTCTCTCCCGGCAGCTGGGCACCGTTCTCGCGGGACTCGCTCCCGATGCCCGGGCGCAACTCGTCTACGCCTACGAGCCCGTCTGGGCCATCGGAACCGGTCGGACGGCGTCGCCCGGCGACGCGGCGGAGGCCCACGGAATCGCCCGGCGGGTGATCGAGTCCGGAGGAGGCTCGCCGGACGCGATCGTGCTGTATGGCGGAAGCGTGAAGCCCGCCAACATCGAGGAGCTCCTCGCCGCGACCGGCGTCGATGGCGTTCTCGTCGGAGGAGCGAGCCTCGATCCGGAGAGCTTCGCCGCCATCTGCGCGGCGGGCGGCTGAGGGGCAGGAAGGGCGGAGCCTGGGCCGATGAGCGCCGGACGACGGACCGTTGACGTCGCCGTTCAACCGCTCTAACTTCGCGGAGGTGCGGGCCGAGTCGTGAGGCCCGCATCTTTTTTGTCACGCATGGAAGGGGTGGAATGTATACGCTACTGATCGTGGTCGTCAGCATCATCGCGCTGCTGCTGATCCTCATCATCCTGCTTCAGTCGGGGAAGGGTGGTGGACTGGCCGCGGAATTCGGCGGGGCATCGTCCTCGACGGATTCATTCATGGGAGGCAGGCAGGCAGCCAACTTCCTGACGAGGGCGACCTGGATCGGCGGTGGAGCCTACCTCGCGATCGCCATGCTCCTGGCGGTCCTGGCGGCGCGCAGCTCGGCGCCGCCCGAGTCGATCCTGAGAGAGGAATTCGGGCAGCCGGCGGCTCCTCCCGCATCCATCCTCGACACGGAGGAAGGCAATCCGTCCGCGGCGCCGCCGGTTCCCATGGAAGCGCCGCAAGGCGAGGCGCAGCCGGGCGCAGCCGGTGGAGGCGACGAGCCCGAGGGAGGCTGACCGGGGTCAGGTCCCCGTCGTGACGGCGGGGTCCGGCTTAAAGTCCGATTCCGGTGGCAGGTCGAGGTAGTCGAGGAAACGGCCGCGGTCCACCTGATCCGCCAGCCATGCCTCGAAGCCCGACTCGGTCAACGTGCGGCTCGCCGACCGGCTCCTCGCGGTTCGGACGGCGAGGTCGTTCGCATACTCGTTCTTCGGGTGATCGGCGTGGCCCCGCACCCAGCGCCACTCGACCCGATGCCGCGACGCGGCTTCGACCAGGCGGCGCCAGAGGTCGAGGTTCTCGATCGCTCCCCCCTTACGCCGCCAGCCCTTTCTCGCCCACCCGTGAACCCACTCCTTCATGCCTCGTACGAGATACTGGCTGTCGGAGGTGAACACGACGTCGCACGGCCGGCGGAGCACCGAGAGGCCGACGATCCCCGAGGTCAGCGCCATCCGGTTGTTGGTGGTGTCCGGGTCGAAATGGGCGAAGTCTCTTCGATACCAGCCCTTCCGGGAGTCAAAGCGCTCCAGGAGACCGGCGGCGGCGCCGGGCCGGGCGCGATCTTGCCTCTGGTTGCCCAGACAGGATTCGTCGGCGTAGATATAGATGAGTTCGGGTGACGCGGTGGATTCGCGATCTCTGGTCATGAACAGGAAATGGATGGCGGAGTGGTGCTGACGCAAGATCCCGACGGTTACCTCCTGCTCGAAGACGGAAGACGCTGGAGCGGTCGCCTCGCGGGGGCCCGGGAGACGGTCGCCGGCGAACTGGTGTTCACCACCAATCTGTCGGGCTACCAGGAAGTCCTCACCGACCCGTCCTTCGCCGGCCAGGTCGTGGTGATGACCGCGCCGATGATCGGGAATTACGGCGTGACGCCGGCCGACGAGCAGGCGCCGAGACCGTGGGTATCGGGATTCGTGGTTCGTGAACTGTCGCGAAGGTCAAGCGGGTGGCGAGCGACGGAAGACCTGAGCGCGTACTTCGCGAAGCACGGAATCACCGTGCTCACGGGAGCCGATACCCGGGCGATCACGAGGCATGTGCGTGAGCGCGGTGCCATGCGATGCCTGATCGCGCCAGCATCCCTGTCCACCGGGGAAGCGGAGGCCCTGCTGAACGCGCATCCGCGGATGCAGGGCTGCGACCTCGCCAGCGAGGTATCGACCACGGAGCCCTACACGGTGGCCGCCGAAGGTCGAGAGAAGGGAGTGGTGATCTGCCTGGACTACGGGGTGAAGCGTCGCAGTCTCGACCTCATTGCCGCCGAGGGCTACCGGGTCGAAGTCCTACCGGCCTCCAGCCGCGTCGATGAGCTGCTGGAGCGGGGGCCGATCGGCGTGTTCGTGTCGAACGGGCCGGGGGATCCGGCCGCCGTTCCCGGAGCGGCCGAGATGATTCTGGCTCTCAGCGATGCCGGGTTGCCCGTGTTCGGCATCTGTCTCGGCTGTCAGCTGATTGCGCGCGCCTTCGGCGGCCAGACCTTCAAGCTTCCCTACGGCCACCGGGGCGGAAACCACCCGGTTCGGAATCTGGATACCGGATCGGTCGAGATCACCTCGCAGAATCACGGGTTTGCGGTCGCGGAGACGGACGGGTTCGCCGCCGGCGCGCCGGACCTCAGGGTCACGCACCGGAACCTCAACGACGGCACGGTGGAAGGCCTTTCCCATACGTCCCGGCCGGTGTTCGCAGTGCAATACCACCCCGAGGGAGCCCCGGGCCCGCACGACAGTCGGTACCTGTTTCGACAGTTCGTCGATTCGATGGGTGCAACTGCCGCTGCTGCAACCGGTTGACAGTGTTTCCTCCTCCACGATAGTTTACACGCGTTCGGGAGGTGTCGCCGCCGGCTTCTCACCCGGACGGCGACGACCTTCCACGCCCGGAGGCTCATCTCCGCACGCGGGAGCCCGGCAACGTGCAGCGTCGCACGACGGTTCTCAGCATTGTGCTCATCTTCGCGTTCTTCGCGATCGGGGCCGCGATCGTTCTGGGGCTCATGTTCGGTGGCCGCGTACCCCTCGTGTCTCCCGACCGGGTCGCCGTGATCCCGGTCCACGGAGTGATCGATTCCGACACCGAGTTCATGAGGAGTCTCGAGCGGTTCCGCGAGGACGAATCGGTACGAGCGGTCGTCGTGGAGATACGATCTCCGGGAGGTGCGGCCGGTACCTCGCAGAGCATGTACTCCGAGCTCGCCCGCTTCCGCGACGAGGACCCGAGGCCGGTGGTTGCCTGGATCGGTGACGTGGGGGCGTCCGGCGGATATTACCTCGCGCTGGCCGCGGACAGCATCCTCGCCCTTCCGAGCTCGATCACCGGTTCGATCGGGGTCATCATGGAATTTCCCGACGCGGGGGAGTTGCTCCGAAAGGCCGGGGTGGGAGTGGAAGTCGTCAAGAGCGGTGCCCTGAAGGACCTCGGGTCCCCCGTCCGAGGGCTCTCGGAGGAGGAGCGAGACGTGCTGCAGACGCTGGTCGACGATGTGTACCAGCAGTTCGTTGCCGCCGTGGAGGACAACCGCGGTCTTTCCCGCGAACGAGTCCTCGAGCTGGCGGACGGCCGCGTCCTGTCCGGGGCCCGGGCGGTGGAAGACGGCCTCGTCGACCGGACGGGCACGTTCAGCGAGGCCGTGAACGTGGCGGGTCGAATGGCGGGGCTGGGCGAGGATCCGAAGATCGTGCGTCCGGTGGAGACCGGAACGCGTTTCTGGGACCTCGTGCGGGGAGTCGAGGAATCTCTGTGGAGCGGGTTCGCGCGGGATCTGGCCGACGGGTCCCTGTTCGGACCGCGCTTGCGGTTTCAATGGCGTTGAATGTTGCAGTCTGGCCGGATTCACAATCCACCGGCGAAGGAGATCCACATGACGAAGGCTGATCTGGTTGAACAGGTACACGAGGCCATCGGTCCTGGCGTGACGAAGAAGGATTGCGCGGCCGTCGTCGACGCCTTCCTGAACGCGGTCAAGAAGGCGATCGCCGATGGGGAGCACATCGAAATTCGCGGCTTCGGGACCTTCAAGGTGCGCCACCGCAAGCCGAGAGTCGCCAGGAACCCGAGAACGGGGGACTCGGTGATGGTCCCGGCCCGGGCCGTGCCGATCTTCAAGCCGTCCCGATTGTTCAAGAAGGAGGTCGAAGAGTCGTTCTAGCGCTGCGCGGGCTCGCGGCCGCCCCGCTCACCGGGACGGCCGCCCGCTCTTCAGGAAAAGAAGGCCCGAACCCGTGCGAGTCCTTCCGCGAGCTCTTCATCGGCCACGGCGTAGTTCATCCTCAGAAACCCCGGAGTTCCGAACGGTTCCCCCGGGATCGTGGCCACACCTGCATCGACGAGTAGCCTCTCCGCGACCGCCATCGAGTCGCGCGTTTCGGCAAGACGGGCATACAGGTATATGGCGCCGGACGGCGGCCTGAGCTGCAGCGACGGGATATCGGACAGCGCCTCGAGCGCCGCGTCTCGCCGCCGCCGCAGGGCCTCGCGGAAGCTCCGCACCACCTCCTCACGTTCCGAGGATGTGAGCAGGGCCGCGGCCGCATGCTGGGATGGGGCGGCCGCCCCCGAGGTCGTCTGACTCTGCAGCGCGGACAACTTGCCGATCAGCGGGTCGGGGCCGGCGGCGTATCCGATTCTCCAGCCGGGCATCGAGAAGGTCTTGGAGATTCCATCCAGGTGCACGACGAGCTCGGGATCGTGTGGTACGTCGTAGATCGAGGTCGCCGAGTCCCCCGTATAGCATAGCCGACGGTAGATCTCGTCCGAAATGATCCAGATGCCGTGCTTCGCGGCCCACGAGGCGATGGCCTCGAGTGCGGAACGCTCGTACACGTCCCCGCTCGGGTTCGACGGCGAGTTCAGGAACAGCGCCCTCGTTGCCGGCGTCCTGTGTCGCTCCAGCTCCTCGACATGGAGCTGGAAACCGTCTTCCCACCGCGTGGGCACGATCCGGGGGGCCGCTCCCGCGAGCTCGACGATGGTCAGATAGGTCGGCCAGTACGGCGCCGGCACCAGAACCTCGTCCCCCTGCTGAAAGAGGCAGAAAGACAGGTTGAAGAGGGCCTGTTTGACACCGGCGGAGACGATGACCTGGTCACGCTCCAGGGCCGACCGTTCCGTGGTCTCGTTGATGTAGTCGGCGATCGCGGAACGGAGTGCCGGAATGCCGGGCGTCGGAGGATAGCCGGAGCTCCCGGACCGGATGAACTCCACGGCCCCTTCGATGCCGGCGTCGGGCGTAGGGAACGAGGGCTCTCCCGCCGAGAGGTCGATGACGGACTCTCCGGCGGCACGAAGCTGCTTCGCCCGCGCGCTGATCGCGAGAGTGGCCGAGGGAACGAGAGAGGCGATATTGCTGGAGAACCGCATGGGGCGCTTTCCGATCGGGTGATTGTTGGAGATCCGGCCGCGCGATAATTTCGGCGCGGAGCGCCGCGGAGGGGCGAAGTGAGCGTCACCCCGCGGGAGCGGATGTTATGAGAAGCGTCGAGACGGCGTCAAGGTCCGTGAGAGCCAGGAAAGACCATGATCACAGAAACCACGTCACGCCTCGCGCCGGAGCAGGTGCTCGAGGAGGCCAGGAACTTCTTCGCGGATGGCGATTCGGTGTCCTCCGCCAACATCGTGGACGAGAGCGATCGCCACATCACCATGGCCACCTTCAGAAGTCGCCTCGCGATTTCCGCCTGGGAAGATGAGGAGCTGGGGCGGACGCGTGTTCGGGTGAGCACGCTGCGAAGGAACGACGCGGTCGGGAAGTTCCTGACCCGGGTTCGGTCGGCGGAGCCGCACGGGTGACGGACCCGTTCCGGCTCTCGGTTCTTCTTTTCGGAAGACATCGCGAGATCGTCGGGCGCGCCGAGCTCGAGGTCGATCTCCCGGCCGGCGCCACGGTGGGCGATCTGCGCGCCGCACTCTCTCGGGACCCCGTGCTCGGCGCCAGCGTCGGGGTCGCGGCGGTGGCGGTGAATCAGCGGTATCAGCCCGATGGGGTTCCCCTGCGTGCAGGGGACGAAGTGGCCCTGATCCCTCCCGTGGCGGGCGGATGAGCGGGAGGGGTTCGGGAGACGCGGTTCCGGCCGGCGTCGTCGTCGCGGAGGTGACGGAGGAACCGCTGGAAGCGGCAGAGCTCCTCAAACGGCTCGGCGGGCCCGGCGACGGGGCCGTCGTGGCCTTCGAGGGCCGCGTACGGGACCACAATGAGGGCCGCTCGGTCGCCCGCCTTCACTACGACACGTACCGTGCGATGGCGAACGGGATTCTTCACGAGATCGCGGCCGAGTCCATGCGTGACACGGAAGTCTCGGCGATCGCGATCCGTCACCGTGTCGGCAGCCTCGCTCCTTCGGTGGTCAGTCTGGTCGTGGTGGCCGCGGCACCGCACCGGAAAGACGCTTTCGAGGCCTGTTCCCGGGTCATTCAGCAGCTGAAGCACAGGCTCCCGCTCTGGAAGCGTGAAGAATACGCGGACGGAACGAGTCGCTGGCTGGAGGGTCAGACTCCACCCGCGGGGCCGGGGCCGAACGCGAGCCGCCGGTCCGAGCCGTGAACCATGGACCCCGGGCAGAACGAGGTGTGATGGAGGACCAGTTCGGCCGCCGGATCGACTATCTCCGCATCTCCGTCACGGACAAGTGCAACCTTCGCTGCACGTACTGCATGCCCGTGCACGGACTGGAGTGGACGGACCGTGAAGAGTTTCTGACGTACGAGGAGATCGCCTCGGTCGTGCGACAGATGGCGGGGGTCGGGCTCCGCCGGGTTCGAATCACGGGGGGCGAACCTCTGGTCCGCAGGGACCTTCCGGACCTCGTGAGGCGGCTGTCGACGATTCCCGGAATCGAGGATGTCGCCCTTTCGACGAATGCCGTACTGCTGCCCCAGTTCGGTCGAGAACTCAGGGATGCGGGGGTACGGCGCCTGAACATCAGCCTCGATACCCTGAGGCGTGAGCGTTTCCGAGAGCTCGCGAGACGCTCGGAGCGATTCTTCGACGCGACCCTCGAGGGGATCGACGCTGCCGAGAGACTCGGGTTCTCTCCTCTAAAGATCAACACGGTGCTGCTCCGGGGACTGAACGACGACGAGGTCGAGGACTTCGCGGAGATCACGCGCGACCGACCATGGCACGTCCGGTTCATCGAGCTCATGCCGACCGGAGACAACCTTCACCTCTCCGACCGCTTCATCTCGGCCGACCGGGTGCTGGCGAGGCTGCGAAATCTGGGTGATCTGAGGCCGGTGGAAGGCCCCCGGGGCAATGGTCCGGCGACCTACTTCCAGTTCGACGGGGCTCGAGGGAGCGTTGGCGTGATTACGCCTCTCTCGCACAACTACTGCGACCGATGCAATCGAATGCGCCTCACGGCGGAGGGTCAGCTCCGCACCTGCCTGTTCGGCTCCCACGAGGTAGACCTGAAGGCCCCCCTGCGCGAGCACGGGGACGTGCTTCCAACCGTCCGCGAGGCGCTGAACGGAAAGCCGGAACGACACTTCCTCCAGCTTGGAACCGCCCGCGGAAGCGGGGGGCTCCGGGCCCTCAGCCAGGTCGGAGGTTAGCCGGTCATCCCGCGGTTGCGGATCGCCGTGCACAGGGTAGGTTGAGACGTTGAAGGGTGCGATCCTCCCCCCCTGAGGCGCGGCCTTCGAAAGCACATATCCAGTCCAAGTCTTCCACTCAAGGACGGTCACCGTGGAGAAGATAACCGTAGTCGGGGCGGGGCACGTCGGTGCCACCGCGGCGCAGAGGATCGCCGAGCGCGAACTGGCGCGTGAGGTCGTGCTGGTGGATATCCTTGAAGGCGTTCCCCAGGGTAAGGCGCTCGACCAGTGGGAGTCGGCCCCGGTGGAGGGGTTCGACACCATGGTCATCGGCAGCCAGACGTACGACGCGACGGCCGGGTCCGGCATCTACGTGGTCACGGCGGGCCTCGCCCGGAAGCCCGGTATGAGTCGCGATGACCTGGTGCAGAAGAACACCGAGATCATCCGGAGCGTGTCGGAGCAAATCGCGAAGTACAGTCCCGACGCGATCATCGTGATGGTCACGAACCCCCTGGATGTGATGGCGTACGTGGCGAAGGAAGTGACCGGCTTCCCCCGCCAGCGCGTGATCGGAATGGCCGGAATCCTCGACACGGCCAGGTTCCGGAGCTTCATCGCCATGGAGCTCGACGTGAGCGTCGAGGACATCCAGGCGCTCGTCCTCGGCGGTCACGGGGACAGCATGGTCCCCATCGTCAGCACGGTGAGCGTGGGCGGGATCCCACTCACGCAGCTGCTTTCCGCCGACCGGATCGAGGCGCTGGTGGAGCGCACCCGGAAGGGCGGGGGAGAGATCGTGAAACTGCTCGGAACGGGCTCGGCGTATTACGCGCCCTCGGCCGGCGCGGTCCAGATGGTCGAGGCGATCGCCCGGGACAAGAAGCGAGTCCTTCCGTGTGCCGCCTGGCTGGAGGGCGAATACGACCTCGAGGGTCTGTTCCTCGGCGTCCCCTGCAAGCTGGGCGCTTCGGGTCTCGAAGAGGTGATCGAGGTCGAGCTCTCGGCCTCCGAGCGGGAAGCTCTGGGCGTATCCGCGAACGCCGTGCGCAGCACGATGGAGCTGGTGCAGCTCTGATTCCGGGAGCCGGACTTCGCCGCGGACGATCGCCGTCCGCCGGAGGCATCGGTGGGGGATGGGGTCGCGCCCGGGGCGGGCGCGACCCCGACTCTTCGACATGACGTACCTCGAGTTTCTCGCCCGGTGGTACAACCTGGTCTTTCTCGGGCTGGGCGTCGCCGGGCTCGCCGTTCTCGCATGGTCGCGCTTCGGCGGAGCGGACCGCTTTCGGGAGGTCCTGGCTCTCCTCGTCGTCGCGATCGCCGGCCTCACCTGGAACGGAGCGATTCACGACCTCGGTCTCGGATCCCCGGCACCCCGCTTTCCTCTGGTGCTCGGTGGATCGGCGCTGATCGGTTGGCTCGTCGCCGGCGCCGTGTCCCGTTTCCGAAACCGCCACCTCCGTCCCATCTCGGGGGTACGGTTCAACCGGGCCGGCCACGAGGGGGAGGAGGCCCGGCTCGTGAGCCGCCTGACCGGGTCGTCCCCCGGCTCGGGCCGGGCCCAGTGGCAGGACGAGGAAGGCACTCTCCACATCGTTCACGTCCACACCGGGGGAGAGGAGCTCGGCTTCGGGCGTAGGGTGATCCTCGGCGAGTTCGATGCGGTGTCCGAATCCTATCGGGTGCGGCCGGTTCCGAAACGCAGGAGGAGGGATCGACGCAGGAGGCGAGCCTCGGACGGGTGACCGATCTCGCTCCGCCGTCGTCTATCGGGTGAGCCAGGTAGTCGCGTATGGCCGCAGGCAGCGGCCGCTCACCAGGAGAACCCGACATGATTCCACGACGACGCCTCTTCCCGATCGCCATTCTGTTCGCGGCCACCGTGGTCGCGTGCGATGACAGTCCGACCGATCCGGCCCTTTCCCCATCCGACGATCTCGCCGTTACGGCCGATCTGGAGCTTCAGGTCGTGGGTGACCTGGAGATCTCCGAGGCCCTGATGGACGACGTCTCCCTCGAGATGGGACAGTCCCCCGGCGGTCCTCCGTTCGACGAGGGTCGGGAGTGCTTCCGGGAAGCCCGCCGTCTCCTCGTGCGTGGAGATGCGAATGCCTCCCGATTCCGGGCCCGCGAATGCCGCCTGGCCCTCGTTCAGGCCATGTTGCAGCGCCACGGAGAGGAGGCCGTCGACGAACGGCTCGGAAGGGTCGAACGGTTGCACGAGAGGTTGGGCGAAGCCGCCGATGAGTTCGCCCGGCTCGGAGACCTCCAGGCCCGGATCCGGGGGCTGTTGGAGGAGGCGTACGCGCTGCGGGCCGAAGGGGACCTCGCGGGCGCGGGGGAGCGCCTGATGCTGGCTCTCCAGATGGCGGACCGGATGCGCCACCGGCATCCCGATTTCGATGTGAACCCTCCCGCCGCCGCTCGGCTGTCCCTGGCTCGCGCCGGCGAGGCGATTCGACTGGCCGACCGCCTGATCGAGGACCCGACTACGGTCCAGGCGCGTTTCCTGTTTCGGGCCGGAGAGCTTCGCAGGCGTGCGGCCTTCTCCTTCGACCAGGGGTGGTATCGTCGGGCCGTGGCGCAGGCGCACCGTTCACAGCAGCTCTCCCTCCTGGCCGTACTCGACGGTGAGCGTCCCACCGTGGAGGAGGCGGGCAGACTGCTCACCCTGACCGACGAGGTCATCGCTCAGGCGCGAGCCACGGTCGGTGACGATCCGGGAGAAGTGCAGACGCGGTTGCTGGCGCTGGCGATCCGGCTGCGGGAACGGGGCGCAGAGGCGATCAACCAATGGCAGTGGCGGGGCGTCGGTCTGCTGTGGCGTGCCACGATCACGGCAGCCGTGCTCTTGCCGGACGCGGACCCATCGCTCTGAGAAGCCCTCGAACTCCGGGCCCTCCCGGGTGGCGGGATTCCCTCAGGTGATGGGAAGCTCGGAGTCCAGGAGGGCTCGCGCGACGGTGAGGTCCGGCCGGTCCGCCAGGTCCAGGGTCGGGGGGTCGTCGAAGCGGTTCCAGTCCCGGTCCCAGACGAGTTGCAGGCGCGGACGGAGCATGTTCCCCGGATCCGTCGCCACTACCCGGCCGATCTCCCCCGAGCTGATCTGCACGTAACTGTCGAGCGGAAAGGCCGAGATCTCGTTCACGAGCGCGGCTACTACCTGTGCCGAGAAATATTCCTCCTGCATGCCCACGACGCGCTCGAGCGCCTGAAGCGCCGTGAACGGCGATCGATAGGTTCTCGGATGAGAAAGCGCCTCGAACACGTCGGCGACTCCCAGGATTCGGGCGATCGGGTCGATGGCCGGGTCCCGGAGGCCGAAGGGATATCCCTGTCCCCGGGCTCTCTCGTGCTCCTGCAGCACGGCGCGCCGCAGGGATTCCTCGCGAGGTACGACACGCTCCAGGATCTCCGCCCCGAGAACCGGGTGTTGACGCAGAGCCTCACGCTCTCGATCCGACCAAGCGCCCGGGTTGCGCAGCATCTCGAGTGGCAGCCTCGCCATGCCGATGTCGTGCACGAGACCAGCGTGAACGACTTCCACCGCGTCTTCGATGCCGGACACCATCCCGAGGGCGATCTTGCCGGCCAGGATGGCGACGTTCACACAGTGGCTCGCGAGATCGTAGGTCCCGTGCGGCTCCAGGCTCCGATTGATGAGGGTGTTGTCACGCAACAGGTCCGTGTGGATCCTCTCCGCCAGCGGACGGCCGCGGACGATGTCGGGGTCCGAATCCTCACGGACGGAGGCGAGAACCTCCTCGACGTACGCGCGAGCCTCCTCGTAGAGCGGATTGGGCGCGAACGGAACGGGCGAGCGAGCCCGTACCGCGCGCGTCACGAAGTGTCCGGAGCGGTCGGCCGACGCATCGGGAACCACGGTCAGGAGCAGATCGGCAGGATCTGCGTCTTCCAGATCGGCCCCCGGCTCCACGAACTCCACTCGACACGGGAGACCGCTCAGGGCAGTCCGCAGCTCCACATCCAGGTCGTCCTCACCGAGCAGAACAAGCAGCCTTCGGCCTTCGGCATCTCCCATCGGGTCGTCGGTCCTTTCTTCCGGCAGCAGGTCTCCTGGCGAACGCGTTTCCATCCCGACGCTGCCCGCGTCGGATGCACGCGCCCGACGTCCGAACCGCAATATTCGGGCTCGCGCCTCGGCCGTCCGAGGTGCATCTTCCGGCATGAGCCGAAAATACATGCTATTCGGTGCGATTTCAGCGTTCATCGGGGTGGCCGCCGGCGCGTTCGGTGCGCACGGTCTCGCTACGCGGCTGCCCGGGAATCTGCTTGCGGTTTACGAGACGGGCGTGCGTTACGAACTGGTTCACGCCCTGGCACTCCTGTTCGTCGGGTTGGCCGCCGATCGTTGGCCGTCCCGAGCCTGGGTGAGCGCCGGGTGGATGTTCGTCGCGGGCACCGTGCTGTTCTCGGGCAGCCTGTACGCGCTCGCTCTCAGCGGCGTGCGGGCCCTCGGTGCGATCACGCCGGTCGGCGGGCTCTGCTTCCTTCTCGGATGGGTCTTCGTGGGGTGGGCCGCATGGCGGGCCGCACCCGACGCATCGAACACCCGTGAGGGGTCGCGCTGACTGGAGGACGGCTCACAGTCGGGGCGGCGTGACCCCCGTCTGTCCCTGATACTTGCCCTTCTTGTCCGCGTAGCTGGTCTCACATTCCTCGTCCGACTCGAAGAACAGGACCTGAGCGATGCCCTCGTTCGCGTAGATCCGTGCAGGGAGCGGGGTCGTGTTGCTGATCTCGAGGGTCACGTGACCCTCCCATTCCGGCTCGAAGGGCGTGACGTTCGTGATGATCCCGCACCGCGCATAGGTGCTCTTGCCGACGCAGATCGTCAGCACGTTTCGGGGAATGCGGAAGTATTCCACCGAGCGCGCGAGAGCGAACGAGTTCGGGGGGACGATACACACGTCCCCCTTGTGCTCGATGAAGGACCGCTCGTCGAAGTGCTTCGGGTCGACGACGGGAGAAAGGGCATTGTGAAAGATGCGGAACTCGTCCGACACGCGCATGTCGTAGCCATAGCTCGACAGGCCGTACGAGATGACGCCTTTCCGGATCTGGCCATCGGTAAAAGGCTCGATCATCCCCCATTCACGGGCGGCCCGGCGGATCCAGCGATCGCTCTTGATCATGATGTGTCGGCTCTCCGTTTTGCGGTCCTGCGACCCCCAGCATCGTCTCCAGCACGGAGGCTACGGCCTCCGCGCGCTCCTCGGGCGCGGCATGTCCGCAACCCGCTTCGAGGTGGAACGTGCCCCCCAAGTGGTCCGCCCACCTGCGCACCGCGCGTACCGGAATGCGCCGGTCTCGCGATCCGGCGATCACGTGTACCTGGACGCCCGGTGCCTCCCACCGGTCCAGCTCGGCCGGATTCCAATCGGAGAGAATCCGGGTGAGTCCACGCGCCCGCCCCGAGTCCCTCCAAGGCTCGGAATACCGATCGATGGTCCCGGGGAGCATCGCACCGGGGTCCTCGAACACGCGTCGCTCGAGGATATAGCGTGTGAGCGGTCGACGAAACAGCCGCAGGAGGGGTGCGGCGAGGATCCGCACCGCCGGCGGGCGCAGCAGGCCCAGCGCCACGGGGCGCTCGAGATCGGGCGTGACCGGGTTGACGAGGAGGAGCGCGCTGGCGTCCACCCTGCGCGAGGCGGCCACGGCGATGGCGGCCCCGTGCGAGTGTCCGGCGAGGAGCGGTCGGCGCACACCGAGCTCCTCGATGATCACCCCCAGCCGCCGGACCTCGGATTCGAGATCGTACCGGGCATGGGGCGCCGCATCGGATTCCCCCCGTCCGAGCAGGTCGACCAGGATGCAGCGGGCGAGGCCCCCCAGCCTTCGGGCCACGGGATGCCAGCTGCTTCGATTGGCACTGAGACCGTGCAGGAATACGACGGGCGGAAGTCCGCCTGCAGGGCCGGTGTCTTCGATCGCGATCGTCCCGTCCGGGGTTCGAATCCGCCGGACCACTTGTCCCGGGAGGCCCACCATGCTCTCTTGTTTCACGCAGTCTCGCGCTGACCTCGCCGAAGGGTCGAAAACGCCTGTAATCACAGCAGAATAGCGCGTTTTCGGAGGAAGCGCCCGTCCGCTTGACGCTTCGCGGCGAGCTTCGCTATTTTCGGCGCGGTTCGTGAACAATTTCACAAACGGCCTGGCAGGCGATGATACAGGAATACCTGGGCGTCGCAATCCTCTTCGCGGTCGGCCTGCTCGCATCGGGCATGTTCCTCCTGCTGTCCCACTTGGCGAGCGCATATCGGCCGACTTCGGTCAAGGCGATGCCGTACGAGTCGGGGATCGACCCCCTCGGGGACACGAGAGAACGATACTCCGTCAAGTTCTATATCGTCGCGATGCTCTTCATCGTGTTCGACATCGAGACCATCTTCTTCCTGCCCTGGGCCGTCGTGTTCCGGGATCTGGGTCTCTTCGGCCTGATCGAGATGTTCATCTTCATCTTCGTCCTTGCCGTGGGCCTCGCCTACGCGTGGAAGAAGGGTGCGTTGGAGTGGGACTGACGAATGACGGATGACAGGAAGCGCCTACCGACCGTGGACTCGCCCGCTCCCGACCTCGATACGGGAGCACCGACCTCGTGGATCACCACGAAGGTGGACGCCATCGTGAACTGGTCCCGGCGGAACTCGCTGTGGCCGATGCCGCTGGGGACCGCGTGCTGCGCCATCGAGATGATGGCTTCGGCGGGTTCCAAGTACGACATCGCGCGGTTTGGAGCGGAGCGCTTCTCGTTCAGTCCCCGGCAGGCCGATCTGATGATCGTGGCGGGTCGGGTCACCTACAAGATGGCGCCCATCCTGCGACGGATCTGGGATCAGATGCCGCAGCCCAAGTGGTGCATCTCCATGGGGGCGTGCGCGAGCTCGGGCGGGATGTTCGACAACTACACGATCGTTCAGGGTATCGACCAGATCGTGCCTGTCGACGTCTACGTCCCCGGCTGTCCTCCGCGACCCGAGGGCCTGCTGTACGGCGTCCTCATGATCCAGGAGAAGATCAAGGGCGAGTCGCTCGCCAATCCGGTGCACCGGGAAGAGAGCTCGGAGGCCGTGGGCCAGCCCAATCTTCCGCCGGAGGCGATCGAGCTGGTCGCGCAGCCGTTCGGGAACTCCACCCGCCAGAATCGCATCAGCGGGGTCGAGGGGTCTTCCGCGGTGTCGCGGCCCCGCGATCGCCGCGAACGACTCATGGAGCACCAGGACTGAGCCATGGCCTCCACCGTGACACCCTCCGTGCCCGACCTGGTGATCGGCGCTGCGCCCTCGGCGAAGCCGGAAGAGAACCCGTCCGTGCGGGCGGTACGGGGTCGGTTCCCGGATGCGGTCCGGGACATCTATTCCGACGCCGCGGGCACGCCGGTCGTCAGCATAGAGCCGGCCCGACTACACGACGTGGTCGGCTATCTGAAGAGCGAGCCGGAACAGGCGTTCGACCTGCTGCTCGACGTGATGGGCGTGGATCCCGGCGGTGGCTCGGCGCTCCATGTCTGGTACCAGCTCTGGTCCACCGGGACCGGCCGGATGATCCGGCTGCTCGTCGTCCTGCCGCGGTCGGCGCTCTCCGTACGGAGCGTCGCGGACCTGCACGGCGCCGCGGACTGGCTGGAACGGGAAGTCTACGACATGTACGGGGTCGACTTCGAGGGACACCCCGACCTGCGACGAATCCTGATGCCGGAGAACTACGACGAGGGTTTTCCGCTTCGTAAGGATTTTCCGCTTCGTGGCCGCTTCACGCGCTCCGAGCAGGTCAGACGCGCACTCAACCGCTCGACCGAGGACGTCTACGCCCGGGAGGAGCTGGCGCTGGCCGGGGCCTTCGAGCTGCTGACGGAGGGCCCGGTCGACGGGGCCGGCTCGCCCGAGAACGGGGGTGGCGAATCGGCAGCCGAGTCCGATCACCTGGCCGGGGAGAAGATGGTGATCAACATGGGCCCGCAGCATCCGGCGACCCATGGAGTGCTGCGGCTCGTGCTTCAGCTCGATGGCGAGACGGTGGTGCGGTGTATTCCGCACATCGGCTACCTGCACACCGGGTTCGAGAAGACGTGTGAGTACCGCGAGTGGAACCAGGTCGTTCCGTACACCGATCGGATGGACTATCTGGCGCCGATGCTCTACAACATCGGGTACGCGCTCGCGGTGGAGAGCCTGCTCGGCGTCGAGATCACGCCCCGCTGTCGGGTGGTACGAGTGATTCTCAGCGAGCTGAACCGCATTCTCGGCCACCTCCTGTGGCTGGGCACCAATGCCATGGACATCGGTGCCACGACCGTGTTCCTGTATACCTTCCAGGAGCGCGAGCGCATCTACAACCTCCACGAGGCGTACTGCGGGGCCAGGATCACGACCTCGGTGACGAGGGTCGGCGGCATGCTCGCGGACCTTCCGACCGGGTGGCTCGAAGCGTGCCGCCAGTTCGTGGAGCAGCTGCCGGCGACGCTGGACGAGACCGAACGCCTGTTGACCCGGAACGCGATCTGGCAGTCCCGCCTGATCGACATCGGCGTGATCGATGCCGAGACGGCGCTGGATCTCGGGGTGACCGGGCCCAGCCTCCGCGGAAGCGGGATCGCCTACGACGTTCGGAAGGCTCGGCCGTATCTGGGCTACGAGGAATACGACTTCGATGTTCCGGTCGGCGTGGTGGGTGACTCGTACGATCGCTACCTCGTGCGGTTGGAAGAGATGCGTCAGAGCATCCGGATCCTGCGTCAGGCGCTGGATCGCGTCCCGGACGGTCCGATCAACGTCGAGGATCCCGCGGTGATTCTGCCGGACAAGAGCGATGCGATGTCATCCATCGATGCGATGATCGCGCATTTCAAGCTGGTCATGGAGGGCTTGCAGGTTCCGCCGGGCGAGGTCTGGTACTCGATCGAGGCCTCCAAGGGAGAGCTGGGATTCGGGCTCGTCTCGGATGGGGGCTCCAAGCCGGTCCGGTGTCGGTTCCGCGGACCCTCGTTCGTGAATTTGGCCTCCCTGCCGCACCTGGTGGAGGGGGGACTCGTTTCCGATGTGATCACCTGCAACGCCTCGATCGATATCGTGCTCGGTGAGATCGACCGATGAGTGAAGAGGGAGATCGTGTGAAGAAGCCGATACACCCCGCAGCGGCGAGTGCGCAGCCGTTCCAGGTTTCAGACCTGAGGCCGGTCGAGCCGCTGTTCGCCGACGAGGAGGGTAAGGACCGCCTCGAGAAGGCGTTGAGTCGGTATCCTGAGAAGCGTGCGGCGCTCCTCCCGATGCTCGGCTACGCCCAGGAGAGGAACGGTTGGGTCTCGGACCGGGACATGGTGGAGATCGCCGAAGCGCTGGATCTGACGCCCGCATACGTCCGGTCCGTGGCCACCTTCTACACCATGTACAACAAGCACCCGGTGGGCCGACACCTGATTCAGGTGTGCACCTGCATCTCCTGCCATCTGCTGGAGGCCGATGAGGTGTTCGAGCGCTTCCTGTCGGAGACCGGAACGCGGGCCGGAGAGGTCTCCGATGACGGTCGGTTCACCGTGATCGAGGCCGAGTGTCTCGGCGCTTGCGGCTTCGCGACGGCCGTGCAGGTGAACGACCGCTACTACGAGAACGTGACGCCGGACAAGGTGCCGGCGATCCTGGACGAACTGGACTAGGCGGCCAACACCGATGGGGTACCCTTACAGCCACGACCTGGAAGTGGGAACGCTGCTCTCCCGCCACCTCGGCGACGAGCGGGCGCGCTCCCTCGAGGGCTGGAAAGAACTCGGCGGCTACGCGAGCCTGCCCCGCGCGCTCGAGATGGAGCCCGACGCGATCACCGAGGTGGTGAAGGAGTCCGGGCTGCGGGGGCGAGGCGGCGCCGGATTCCCGACCGGCGTGAAGTGGAGCTTCATGCCGAAGGAGCCCAACGGGCCCCACTACCTGTGCTGCAACGCGGACGAGAGTGAACCCGGGGCGTTCAAGGACCGGGAGGTCATCCGGTGGGTGCCCCACCTGCTGATCGAAGGTTGCCTGATCGCGGCAAGGGCCATCCGGGCCGAGCACGTCTACATCTACGTCCGGGGAGAGTTCTTTCCGTTCAGCGCCATCCTGCGCGATGCCGTGGTGGAGGCGTACGAGGGTGGGTACGCGGGTGAGGACATTCTCGGCAGCGGCTGGAGCTGCGACGTCACCGTGCATCTGGGAGCGGGAGCGTACATCGCGGGAGAGGAAACGGGCCTCATGAGCTCCCTGATGGGCGGTCGGGCGGAGCCCTGGATCAAGCCGCCATTTCCGGCCCAGTCCGGCGCGTTCGGCCGACCCACTACGGTCAACAACGTGGAGACGCTGGCAGCCGTCCCGATGATTCTCTCCGAAGGGGCGGAATGGTACCGTCAGTGGGGCACGGAGAAGAGCCCCGGCACGAAGCTGTGGTGCTGCTCGGGTCACCTGGAGCGGCCGGGCACGTACGAGCTGCCCATGGGCATCAACCTCAAGGATGTGATCTACGAGGTCTGCGGAGGACCGCCGAATGGAAAGAAGGTCAAGGCGGTCATCCCCGGCGGATCGTCGACGGCGATGCTCACGGCGGAGGAGCTCGATTGTGAGGGCACCTACGAGGGCATGGCCGAGGCGGGAACCGCTCTCGGAACGGCCTCCCCCATCGTGATGGACGAAGACACGAACATCGTCCGGGCGATGCGGCGAATCGCCGAGTTCTACGCACACGAATCCTGCGGGCAGTGCGTGCAGTGCCGCGAGGGCACCTCGTGGACGGCCAAGATCCTCCACCGGATCGAGGATGGGGACGGTACCTCGCAGGATATCGATACGCTGTACCACCTGTGCGAGCAGATGACGGGTCGGACGATCTGCCCGCTCGCGGACAGCGTCGTGTTCCCGCTCCGATCGTCCCTCGACAAGTTCAAACACGAGTACGAAGCGCTGATCCGGCGCTGAGAAGAGACCCCAGCGAGAGACCGCCGACGGATGAGCGACGCAGCGAATCGAATCACCCTGACCATAGACGGCGTGGACGTATCGGTCGACGCCGGTACGACGGTGCTCCAGGCGGCCGAGCGTGCGGGCATCGTGGTGCCGCACTACTGCTACCACCCCGGCATCCCGAGCCGGCCGGCCCAGTGCCGCATGTGCCTGGTCGAGATCGATGGCCAGCCCAAGCTGCAGCCGTCCTGCGTGTTTCCCGCGGCCGACGGGATGGTGGTCCACACGACGAGCGACGCGGCCCGGACCGCTCGCAAGTCGGTGATCGAGTTCCTGTTGCTGAACCATCCCCTGGACTGCCCGATCTGCGATGCGGCGGGGCAGTGCATGCTGCAGGACTATGCCTTCGAGACCGGTCAGCTCAGCAGCCGGTACGCGGAGGCGAAGATGGTCCTCGGCCGAGACCGGGTGGCCGAGGACATCCTCTACTTCGGAGACCGCTGCATCATCTGCACGCGCTGTGTCCGTTTCATGGAAGACATCGCGGGCGACAACGCGCTGATCGTGGCCCAGCGAGGGCACAAGGCCTACATCGATACCTTCCCGGGCAAGGATCTCGACCACGCCTTCCGTGGCAACATCGTCGACGTGTGTCCGGTTGGAGCCCTCGTGCACGAGGACTTCGTGTTCAAGGCCCGTGCGTGGGACATGGACACGGCGGCGGGGATCTGTCCGGGGTGCTCGACGGGCTGCAACATCGAAATCAACGCGAAGGAGAACCAGATCGTTCGCACCAAGCCGCGGCTGAATCCGGACGTGAACTCCTACTGGATGTGTGATCACGGCCGGAGAGTCCTGGTGATGTCCAACCGTGGCGTCCGGGCGGAGGTTCCGTTGATTCCGGGCGAAGATGGACTCGAGCCCGCGAGCTGGAACGAAGCGCTGACCTGGGTGGCCGAGCGCCTCACCGACTCCGGTGGGACGGCCGTGGTGTCGGCCGGCGCTTCCACCGAGAGCCTGTTCTACACCCGGCTGCTTCTCGGTCGAATGGGCATCGACGGGGGGACGTTCGCGGTCGACACGGGCGACGAGGTCACGCTGAAGGGCTTTCCGAAGCTGAAGCTGCGAGCCGAGCGGGAGCCGAACGTTCGGGGCGCGGAGCTGCAGGGCTTTTCGGTCGCCGATCAGCTTCCGTCGGTGTCCGACGGCTCGACACTCGTCGTGCTCGGAGACGGCCTTGCCGATGCGCCGGCCGACTTCGGGGCGAATGCGGGGTTCTTCCTCTACATCGGATCCCACATGCATCCGGCGGCGCGCAACGCGACCGCCGTCCTGCCCGCGGCGACGGTCCCCGAAATGGCCGGGACGTTCGTCAATTTCGAGGGACGCGTGCAGCGGTTCCACCAGGCGCTTCGGCCACCGGGAGTGGCGCGTCCGCCGTGGATGTTCCTGAGCCGACTGCTCGGGCAGCTCGGGGAATCCGAGGCCGTTCGCGACATCGAGAGTGCTTTCGCCGCGATGGCGGCCGCGACACCCGGCATGGAGTCCCTGACCTGGAAGGGTCTCGGCCTCAGAGGTGAACTTCTGAGCGCGACCGGCACGCCGGTCGGCGCGGCGGAATAGGGGGCAGAATGGAGGCGGTCAGCGGCACGGCCTTCGTCGTCGCCACGATCCTCAAGGTCCTGGTGTTCTTCGTGATCCTTCTGCTCGGCGTCGCGCTGTCGACGTACGTGGAGCGCAAGGTCGCCGGGTTCATGCAGGATCGGAGCGGCCCGAATCGTGTGGGCCCGCTCGGGCTGCTCCAGGTGATGGCGGATGGGCTGAAGTTCATTCTCAAGGAAGAGGTCACGCCTGCGGCCGCGCACCGGAACTTCTTTCTGCTCGCGCCGGTGCTCGCTCTGTTTCCGGCTACGGTCCTGTTCGGGGTCATACCGCTCGGATCGCCGCTGCCGACACCGTGGGGAAGGGTGGACATGATCGTGGCCGATGTTCCCATTGGCTTCCTCTACGTCCTCGCCATCGCCTCGCTGGGCGTGTACGGGCTCGTCATGGCCGGCTGGGCGTCGAACAGCAAGTACTCCTTCCTCGGTGGCCTTCGCGGGTCCGCCCAGATGATCTCCTACGAGATCGGACTCGCCATGAGCCTGGTGCCGGTGCTCATGCTGGCCGGAAACGTCGAGATGCCGGTGCTGGTGGCGATGCAGCAGTCCTTCACGGCGGGACCGGCCACCTACGGCATGTGGTTCGTGCTTCCCCTCATGCTCGCCAGCTTTTTCCTGGTCGTGTCGGGACTGGCCGAGACGAACCGGGTGCCGTTCGATCTACCCGAGGCGGAGGCGGAGATCGTAGGGGGGTATCACACCGAGTACTCGGCCATGAAGTTCGGCATGTTCTTCCTGGGTGAATACGCCCACCTGATCACCACGGCCGCCCTGATCTCGGTGTTCTTCCTCGGGGGCTGGGACATTCCTTTCTGGCAGGGCGACAACATCCGGGTGCTGGCGGATGGCACGGTCATCGGGGACCCGACCTGGTGGAAGACCCTGCTCACGTTCGGGGCCTTTGCGGCGAAGACGACCCTTCTGGTCATCTTCTTCATGTTCATCCGCTGGACGATTCCGAGGTTCCGGTACGACCAGCTGATGGATCTCGGGTGGAAGGTGTTTCTGCCGGCGCTCATGGGCTACATCATGTTGACGGCGATCGTGGTGTATCTGCTGGACTCCGCCGGCGTGACGCCGGGAGTGCGGTTCTCGGGCGCGCTCCTGGCCTTCAACCTGCTGCTCATGGTGATCTTCCTCTTCGTGCTGGATCGCGGCAGGCTAATTCGGGGTGCGACGATGAGAAGCCGGAAGGCACGGGGGTCGCGAAGGGCGGTTGCGGCGACGAGCGGAAGCGAGGGGGACTGACATGCCCGGCGAAGTGCGCATCGTAGAAAGGCCGGAGGCGGAGAGTTCGTACGTCCGGGCGATCACCAAGGGGCTCGGAATCACGATCGGACACTTCTTCCGACCGGACAAGCCGACCCAGCAGTACCCGGACGAGAAGTGGGAGCTCGGCCCCCGGTGGAGAGGCACGCACCGGATGGCGGTCCACGAGGACGGACGGGCGAAGTGCGTCGGCTGCGGTCTGTGCCCTACCGTCTGTCCCGTCAACTGTATCAAGCTGATTCCGGCCGAGGATGAGAACGGGGAACGGTACGCGGCGGTGTACGAGATCGACGAGTTCCGCTGCATCTTCTGCGGGTTCTGTCAGGAGGTGTGTCCCGTCGAGGCCATTCATCTAGGGGTCCATTACGAGAACGCCGAGTACAGTCGGGAGCGATGGGTATACGACCTGGCCCGCCTGTGCGACAACGACCATCCGGTCACGGCTCTCTGGGATCCCGCCGACCCGGCGTCCGAATGATGGTAGACTTCTTCTTCGCGCTCTTCGCCGTCGTGGCGATCGGTGGGGCCCTTGCCATGGTCCTGGCGAAGAATCCGGTGGCCAGCCTTCTGTACCTGGTGGCGGCCTTCTTCGCGATGTCGGGCATCTTCGTGATTCTGGATGCCCACTTCATCGCCGCGGTGAACGTCATCGTGTATGCCGGGGCGATCCTCGTGCTCTTCCTGTTCGTGATCATGCTCCTGAATCTGGGGCGCACGGAGAGGGGGGATCTGCGAGGGCCGTTCTACCGGCTGATCGGGATCGTGATGGGGGGCGCCCTCCTGGGCCTGTTCTTCGTCATGCTGCGGGAAGGGCAGGCGACGGGCATGGCAGGCGGCATGGGCCAGGCGACCATGGACGCGCTGCTCGAGTCGCGGGGCGCCATCGGCGTCATCGCCGAGCCCATGTTCCAGAGCTATCTGGTTCCGTTCGAGATCACCTCGCTGCTCCTGCTGGTGGCCATCGTGGGGGCCATCGTGCTGGCGCGACGAAAGGCACCGTGAGTCGGAATGGAAATCGAGACCTATTCGCTTCTCCTGAGTGCGCTCCTGTTCGCGATCGGCACGGCCGGCGTGCTGATTCGGCGGAACGCGATCATCATGTTCATGTGCATCGAGCTGATGCTGAATGCCGTGAACCTGACGCTCGTCGTGTTCTCGAGGTCTCTCGGGATCGAAGCCCAGGTGTTCGTGTTCTTCGTCATGGCTGTCGCCGCGGCTGAAGCCGCCGTCGGTCTGGCCATCATCATCGCCATCTTCCGGCACTACGAGCTCGTGGATGTCGATCGGATCAATCTCCTGAAATGGTGAACTTCCTAGAGACGGTTCTGCGGGTGGTGCAGCACGCCGAGGGCGGTTATCAGCCGATCCTTCCGGGACTGATTCTCCTGTTCCCCCTGGCGGGGTTCGTGATCAACGGTCTCGGGGCGTTCCTCTGGCGAGACAACAAGCGCGTGCCGGGCCTGGTCGGGCCCCTGGCGATCATCGCGGCGTTCGCGGTCGTGGTGGCGAACTTCCTCGCGATGCGGGGGGCGGCGCTCCACGAGCCGGCCATCGTGTCGCTGTGGACCTGGATGGCGGCAGGGGGGCTGTCGATCGGGGTCGACCTGCAGTTCGATCAGCTGTCGATCCTGATGATGCTGGTCGTGACGGGCGTTTCCTCGGTCATCCACGTCTACAGCATCGGCTACATGCGGGCGGATCCGGGGTACTCCCGGTACTTCGCCTACCTGAACCTGTTCGTCTTCTTCATGCTCATCCTCGTGATGGGTGCGAACTTCCCGATCATGTTCGTGGGCTGGGAGGGGGTCGGCCTCTGCTCGTACCTGCTGATCGGCTTCTGGTACGAGAACCGCGACTTCGCCTCCGCGGGCAAGAAGGCGTTCATCGTGAACCGCATCGGGGACTTCGGCTTCCTGGTCGCGATGTTCCTCATCTTCGCTCACTTCGGCACGCTGAACTTCACGGAGGTCTTCGCGGCCGCACCGGAGACGCTGGTGTTCTCCGGAGGAGTGGCGACGCTCATCACGCTCATGCTCTTCCTGGGCGCCACCGGAAAGTCGGCCCAGATCCCGCTCTACGTCTGGCTGCCCGACGCCATGGCCGGTCCGACCCCGGTCTCGGCGCTCATTCACGCCGCGACGATGGTCACGGCGGGCGTCTACCTGGTCGCCAGAGCCGGGGTGCTGTTCGCCATGGCCCCGGTGTCCCAGGCAGTGGTGGCAGCGGTGGGGGCCGGAACGGCGCTGTTCGCGGCGACCATCGCGACGCAGCAGTACGACATCAAGAAGGTCCTCGCGTACAGCACGGTGTCCCAGCTCGGCTACATGTTCCTGGCCGTCGGTATCGGCGCGTTCACGGCCGGGATCTTCCACCTGATGACGCACGCCTTCTTCAAGGCGCTGCTGTTCCTGGGGTCGGGTGCGGTCATCCATGCCATGCACGAGGCGCTGCACAAGGTGCACCGGCACGATGACCCGAACGACATGCGCAACCACGGCGGGTTGAAGAACTTCATGCCGATCACCTGGGCGACGATGTGGATCGGCACGGTCGCCATCGCCGGGATCTTTCCGTTCGCCGGCTTCTTCTCGAAGGACGAGATCATCTGGAGCGCCGGGGCCTACGGCTACTCTGTCCTCTGGGTGGTGGCGCTGGCGGCGGCCGTCCTCACGGCGGGGTACATGACGCGCCTCATGGTCCTCACCTTTCACGGTCAGAACCGGACCGGAGAGGATGCGAAGCCTCACCTTCGGGAGGTGCCGGCCGTCATGTGGGTTCCGCTCGCGATCCTCGCCGTGCTCTCCATCGTCGGGGGCTGGGTGCAGATTCCGGAGGCCCTGCCGGGTCTGCCCACGGTGGATGCGCTGCACCACTGGCTGGAACCGGTCATGGAGCCGGCCCGCGAGGTGATGGCCGAGCATGGCTTCCACAAGGCGCACGAGTCGCCGATCGGAGGGGGAGAGGCCCTGTGGGCCATCCTGTCGACCGGCCTCGCGCTCATCGTCGTGATCCTGACCTTCCGGGCGCTGGTGCAGCGCCGGTACGCAAGGGCGGCGGACTCGCCCGAGCCGGAAGGGCTGGCCGGGATCCTGTACAACAAGTGGTACGTGGACGAGCTGTACGATCGTCTGATCATCCGACCGCTCCTCGCCCTGTGGCGGGGATGCTGGCGGATCGTCGACGCCGGTCTGATTGACGGTACGCTGAACACCCTCGCCTCCGGCACCCGGATGGTCGGGTGGGTGGGGAGCCTCTTCCAGACGGGCCGCGTCGCCGGGTACATGTTCTGGTTCGTGACGGGTGTGGTGCTGATCCTCGCCCTGTTGATGCTGTAGCGAACCCAGCAAGCGAAATAGAGCTTTGAGCAATTTCTTCGAGAGCCACTGGGTCCTGAGCCTGCTGCTGATCCTGCCCCTCGCGGGTGCGATCGGCTGCCTGGTCGTGAAGGAAGAGGCGTCCCGGCACGTGGCGCTGGTGACGAGCGTCGCCTCATTCTTCGTCTCGCTGCCGTTGTTCTGGACCTTCCGCTCCGGAACGGCGGCGCTGCAGAACTACGTCTCGGTCCCCTGGATCGGCGCGTGGGGAATCGGCTATACCGTCGGCATTGACGGGATTTCCATCCTCATGGTCCTGCTGACGACGTTCGTGACGCCGCTCGCCGTGCTCGGTTCCTACTCGTACATCCAGCAGAGGCAGCGCGCGTACTACGCCATGCTCATGCTGCTCCTCGCGGCCATGATCGGCGTGTTCATCGCCCTCGATCTCTTCCTGTTCTTCCTGTTCTGGGAGATCATGCTGATCCCGATGTACTTCATCATCGGGGTATGGGGAGGGAAGCGGCGGATCTACGCGGCGGTGAAGTTCTTCCTGTTCACCGCGATCGGATCTCTCCTGATGCTGGTCGCGATCGTCGTCATCGTGTACCTGTACTATCAGCAGTTCGGAGTGGTCACGTTCGCGTACAACGACCTCGTTCAGCTTCCGATCGCGAGGAACCTGCAGTTCGCGCTCTTTTCGGCGTTCGCCCTGGCCTTCGCGATCAAGGTGCCTCTGTTCCCGGTGCACACGTGGCTTCCGGACGCCCACGTGGAAGCTCCCACCGCAGGCTCGGTGATCCTGGCCGGGGTGCTGCTGAAGATGGGCACCTACGGGTTCCTCCGTTTCGCCATGCCCTTCTTCTCGCATGCCGCGACCAGCCCGGCGGTGGTGGGGACGATCATCGTGTTGAGCCTGATCGGGATCACGTATGGCGCGTGGGTCGCGGCCGTCCAGCCGGACGCCAAGAAGCTGGTGGCGTACACTTCGATCGCCCACCTCGGCTTCGTGATGCTGGGGCTGTTCGCCCTCACCACGCAGGGCATTCAGGGCGGGATCCTCCAGATGGTGAACCACGGGATCTCCACCGGGGCGCTCTTTCTTCTGATCGGGATGATCTACGAAAGGCGCCACACGCGAATGATCGAGGACTTCGGGGGGATCGCGAAGGTCATGCCGGTCTTCGCCGCATGCTTCCTCCTGGTGGCCCTGAGCTCCATCGGGCTGCCCGGTACGAACGGCTTCGTGGGCGAGTTCCTGATTCTCATCGGAACGTTCCAGCGGTACCCGGTGGCGGCGTTCATCGCGGCGACCGGGGTGATCTTCGCCGCTGCCTACATGCTTCCGATGGTGCAGCGGCTCCTGTACGGCGAGATCGACAGGGAAGAGAACCGCACGCTCCGCGACATTGGAGCTCGCGAGAGGCTGGTTCTCGCTCCTGCGCTCATCATGATCGTGCTCATCGGCGTCTTCCCGCAGCCATTCCTCGAGCGAACGTCGGCGTCGGTGGATGCTCTGATCGACCAGATCGAGACACGGGCCGCCCTGGCTCCCGGCGTCATGGAGTCGTCGGAGGTGCGCTTCGACCGAATGCCGATCCTCGGGATCGACGAGTAGACCGAGAGGACTAGACAGGTGATCCTGGATTTCATATCCCCGGCCGATTACTTCTGGGCTCTCCTGCCCGAGGTGCTGTTGGCGGCCACGGGTCTCGTGGTTCTCACGCTGGACGTATTCCAGCGCGGATCGGGAACGGGACCGAGCCGGTCGTGGGTCCGCTGGACGGCCGTAGCGGGTGTCGTGGTGGCACTGATCGCCAATGGCTACCTGGCCCGCTTCGAAGTGTCCGAGCCGATCGGAATGATCGCGGTGGACGGGTTCCGACTGGCGACCAACTTCCTGGTCCTCGGGGCGACCCTGCTCGCCCTGCTGCTGTCCTTCGACTACGTGCGCCGCAGGGGCATCGACATCGGGGAGTTCTACTTCCTGGTCCTGATGGCCGCGGTCGGCATGATGCTGCTCGCCGCGGCGCGGGACCTGATCGTGGTATTCGTGTCGATCGAGCTCATGTCGCTGGCGGTCTACGTCCTGACCGGCTTCGATCGACAGGATCCGCGGTCATCGGAGGGTGCGCTCAAGTACTTCCTCATGGGTGCCTTCGCGTCCGGCTTCCTGCTGTACGGCATCGCTCTCCTGTTCGGAGCCACCGGGAGCACCAATCTGGCGCTGGTCACTTCGGAAGTGGCGCGAGGCGCGGCAGAGAACAACGTCCTCCTGTACGCCGGAGTGGCGCTCGTGGTCGTCGGCTTCGGTTTCAAGGTGTCGGCGGTGCCCTTCCACATGTGGACCCCGGATGCGTACGAAGGCGCTCCGACCCCGGTGACCGGCTTCATGGCTGCTGGCGTGAAGGCGGCCGGGTTTGCCGCCCTGCTGCGAATCGTGACCGTTGAACTCGCTCCCGCCGCCTCGATCTGGATGGCGATCCTCTGGTGGCTGGCCGTCCTGACGATGATCGTGCCCAATCTCATCGCCCTGGCGGAGGACAACGTCAAGCGGATGCTTGCATATTCCTCCATCGCGCATGCCGGGTATCTCCTCGTGGGCGTGGTCTCGGGCTCTGCGGCAGGTCGTGCGGCGGCGCTCCTGTACCTCTCGATCTACGCCGTCATGACGCTGGGGGCGTTCGCCATGGTCGGAGTCGTCGAGGGGGCGTCAGGCTCCCGGGGGCGGCTCTCGGACTATCGTGGTCTCGGGTGGCGCCGGCCGCTCCTCGGCGCGCTGCTGGTGGTATTTCTGCTGTCCCTCGCGGGTTTTCCGCCGACCGGCGGTTTCATCGGGAAGCTGTACCTGTTGATCGCGGCCGTTGAAGCGGGGCAGATCGCGCTCGCGGTGATTCTCGTCCTCACGAGCTTCGTCTCCTACTACTATTATCTCCGGGTGATCTGGAAGATGTATTTCGAGGAGGCGCCCGAGGACGCAGCTCTTCCCGCGACTCCAGGTGTCCCGTTCCGATTCGCTGCGGTGGTGGCGGCGATCGTCATCCTCGTCTCGGGTCTGTTTCCGGGTGAAGCGATCCGGACGGCCGAGCGAGCCGGAGCGGATCTGGCACCGCGCCAGACGTCGCCGTTGCTGCGACCGGCGGTGCCTCCCGTCGGAGTCACGGAGACGAGCGCCGACTGACTCCCGGCCCCCTGACGGCCGGGGGATTCCTTTCCGACCGCGGGCCGCGACCAGAACTCCGACCGCCCGGGCAGGTTCCTCTTACGCACAGGTTTCATGAACGTATCGAGCACCATTTTCCGGGAGTACGACATTCGCGGGATCGTGGGAGATGATCTCACGATCGCGATCGCCGGGGCCGTTGGACGGGCGTATGCGAGCCGCCTGAGAGAGACGGTGGAGGCACCGACCGTGGTGGTCGGGCACGACAACCGACCGAGCTCTCCGGAGCTCGCCGAGGCTCTCGTCGCGGGGCTCAACGCCTCGGGTGCCCACACCATCACCGTAGGTACCGTCCCGACCCCGACCCTCTACTACGCCGCGACGATCTGGAACACCGACGGTGGAATCCAGATCACCGGTTCTCACAATCCGCCCGAGTACAACGGGATCAAGATGATCGTGGGAGACCGGTCGCTCTACGGAGAAGCCATTCAGGAGCTCCGACGCCGGGTGGAGTCCGATGACTTCACCTCGGGGACAGGGCACCATGAGAAGCGGGAGATCCTCGAACGGTACGCCGCCGAGATCGGGGAGCGGGCGCGAGTCGACGGGCCCGTTCGAATGGTACTGGATTGCGGGAACGGAACGGGCTCCGTGGTCGCTCCCCAGGCCCTGAGAGCGGCGGGCATCGAGGTGGACTGCCTGTATTGCGAGTCGGACGGCACCTTTCCCAACCACCACCCGGATCCCACCGTCGACGAGAACGTCGTGGACCTCATCGATCGCGTCACCGAAACGGGTGCCGATCTGGGCGTCGGTCTCGACGGCGACGCCGACCGGATCGGAGCGGTGACCGGCGACGGCCGAATCGTACGCGGCGATCACCTCCTCCTGCTGTACGCCCTGGATGCTCTGCCCGGGCACCCCGGGGCCGAGATCGTCTTCGACGTCAAGTGCTCGAAGGCCCTGCCGGAGCTCATCGGCCGGGCCGGGGGCGTGCCCGTGATGTGGAAGACGGGGCACTCGCTGATCAAGGAGCGCATGAAGGCGTCCGGGTCTCCTATAGCGGGTGAGATGAGTGGACATATCTGTTTTGCGGACAACTATTTCGGGTTTGACGATGCGATCTATGCTGCAGCGCGTCTGGCCGGACTCGTACAGCGAAGCGGCCGGTCGCTCTCGGAACTCGCGGCGCGGATCCCGGCGTATCCGTCGACACCCGAGTTGCGTGTGGACTGCCCGGAGGACCGGAAGTTCAAGGTCGTCATGCGCGCGGTCGAGCACTTCCGAAGCCACCACCCGGTCAACGACATCGACGGAGCCCGAATCGACTTCGAGGATGGCTGGGCACTCATCCGGGCGAGCAACACCCAACCCGTGATCGTCGTTCGATTCGAGTCGGAGACTTCGGAAGGCCTGCGCCGGATCCGGGATGAGGTCGCGGAGTATCTCGCCGGCGAGGGAGTCAGCGTACCCGAGCTCCCCGCACGGTAGGAGTCCATTGATCTCACGCGGCCGTTCCGTCGTGGTGGCGATCGGGGGAAACGCGCTTTCACCCTCGGGGGAGTCTGCGTCGGTTTCCAACCAGTTTCGTCATACGAGGGAGAGCCTCGAGTCGATCGTCGGGTTGGCGCTCGAAGGTTGGAACGTCGCGGTCGTCCACGGGAACGGACCCCAGGTCGGAGACGAGCTGCAGAGAAACGAAACGGCTCGGGCCCGGGTCGAGCAGTTGCCTCTCGGCGTGCTGGTCGCCTCCACGGCCGGCTGGATCGGCTACATGATCCAGCAATCGCTTCAGAACGCGCTCCGGAAGGCGGGCAGCGATCGACGGGTCGTAACCTTGATCACTCAGGCCCTCGTCGATCCCGAGGATCCGTCGTTGCGCGAGCCGACCAAGTTCATCGGTCGCGGCATCCGGCCCGGCGTGGCGGAAGAGCTGCGATCGGAGGGAATACGGATCGAGACCGATTCGAAGGGGCAGTTGCGGCGCAGGGTGCCGAGCCCGGCGCCTGCAGCCATCGTGGAATCGGCCATGGTGGCGGAGCTCGTGAGGCGAGGAGACATCGTCATCGCCGCGGGTGGCGGTGGCATTCCCGTGTACGACGACCCGCAGCTCGGCCTCGAGGGAATCGACGCGGTCGTCGACAAGGACAGGGCCGCCGCTCTTCTGGCCAACGAGATCGAGGCGTCGGTGCTCCTGATCCTCACCGACGTCGACGGAGTATACGAGAACTGGGGGACCGACTCGGCGAGACTGGTTCCACGAATGACCGCTTCGGAGGCCCGCGCGATGCTGGCTTCGGGGGAGTTCGGGGCCGGGAGCATGGGACCGAAGGTGGAGGCGGCCATTCAGTTCGTGGAGGGCGGAGGAGAGCGGGCGATCATCGCGGATCTGCACGAAGGACCGGCCGGGTTGGCCGGTCAGGCGGGCACGACCATAACGCCGGGGCTTCCGGCATCCGGCGGTTTCGAATGAACACGACACGGCAAGGGCAGTCATGAACATCCACGAGTATCAGGCCAAGGAGATCCTCCGGGAGCACGGCATTCCGGTACCACCCGGTGAAGTGGCGACCACTCCCGAGGAGGCGGAGCAGATCGCCGGAGCATTCAGCGGCGCGGTCGTGGTCAAGGCACAGGTACATGCAGGCGGGCGCGGGAAGGCCGGAGGGGTGAAGCTGGCCGACGACGCGGCGGACGCGAAGAAGAAGGCCGCGGCGATCCTCGGCATGGAGATCAAGGGCTTGACCGTCGAGAAGGTGCTCGTGACCCCGGCCGAGGACATCGAAACCGAGGCGTACCTGGGCATCGTGATGGACAGGGGATCGCAGAGCGATGTGATCATGGTGTCCTCGGAAGGGGGGATCGACATCGAGGAGGTGGCCGCCACGAAGCCGGAGGCGATTCACCGTCTTTCGGTGGACCCCCGGTACGGACTGCTGCAGCACCAGGCCGCCGGGCTGGGTTACGCCCTGTACGACGATCCGAAGCTCGCTCGTCAGGCGGCGCGCATCATCCAGCAGCTCTACGAGGCCTACCGGGCGGCCGGGTGCACGCTGGCGGAAATCAACCCGCTGATTTCGACTCCCAACGGGGAAGTCAAGGCGATCGACGCGAAGATGAACATCGACGACAACGCGCTCTTCCGACTGCCGGAGGTCTCGGCGATGCGGGACGAATCGGCAGAAGATCCGTCCGAGCGGAAAGCGCGAGAGGCCGGTCTCAGCTACATCCAGCTGGACGGGAACGTCGGCTGCTGCGTGAACGGTGCCGGGCTGGCCATGGCTACGATGGACCTGGTGAAGCACTATGGCGGCGAACCCGCCAACTTCCTGGACATCGGAGGCTCGTCGAATCCCGACAAGGTGGTCACGGCTTTCGAGATCATCACCTCCGATCCGAATGTGAAGAGCATCCTGTTCAACATCTTCGGCGGGATCACTCGGTGCGACGATGTGGCGAACGGGATCGTGGAGGCGACGACGAGGATCGAGGTGGGGCTGCCGATCGCCATCCGGCTGACCGGCACGAACGAGGACCTGGCGGTCGAGATCCTGAAGGAGAACGGGTTCGAGGCGATGACCGACATGGATGAGGTGGTCAAGCGCGCCGTGGCCCTGGCGGCCGACGCGTAGAGCGGACCGAATCGAAGCGAATCGCAGATGGCGCAGACCGTGAGAGGATTCTGAAGCATGAGCATATTCATCGATGGCGACACTCGAGTGGTCGTCCAGGGCATCACCGGGCGGGACGGGTCGTTCCACGCGCGGCAGATGATCGAATACGGAACCCGGGTGGTGGCCGGGGTCACTCCGGGCAAGGGAGGACAGACCTTCGACGATTCCGTGCCTGTCTACGACACGGTGGCGCGAGCGGTAGAGCAGGAGGGTGCGAACGCGAGCGTGATCTACGTGCCTGCCGCATTCGCCGCGAGCGCCATCTTCGAGGCGGCGGACGCCGGGGTGGACCTGATCGTCTGCATCACGGAGGGCGTACCGGTGGCCGACGTGATGAGGGCCCTCCCGTACGTCCGGGAGAAGGGGGCGAGGCTCATCGGGCCCAACTGTCCGGGCCTCATCGCCCCCGGAGTGGGGAAGATCGGCATCCTTCCCGGTCAGATCGTGGTGCCGGGGCCGGTCGGAATCGTCAGTCGGTCCGGGACGTTGACGTACGAAGTGATCTTCCAGCTGACGCGTCACGGGATTGGCCAGTCGACCTGCGTCGGGATCGGTGGCGACCCGCTCATCGGAACCGACTTCGTGGACTGCCTTCGCGCCTTCGAGAACGATCCATCGACACGGGCCGTCGCGATGATCGGGGAGATCGGAGGCACGGATGAACAGGTGGCCGCGGCCTTCGTCCGGGATCACATGACGAAGCCGGTCGTCGGTTTCATAGCGGGCCAGACGGCCCCTCCGGGGCGGCGAATGGGTCACGCGGGTGCGATCATTTCGGGCTCCGAAGGTACGGCCTCGGAGAAGATGGCCGCCTTCCGCGAGTGCGGCATCGAGGTGGCCGAACGGCCCGCCGATGTCGTCGGCCTGATTCGGCGCGGGCTCGAGGCGTAGAGGAACATCCACGAACGGAACTGCCATGCAGACGTTGACCATCATCAAGCCCGATGCGTTCGGGTCCGGAAAAGCGGGTCAGATCATCGCACACCTCGAGGCGGCGGGTTTCGGGATCGTCGCCGCTGCCGTGAAACGGCTGACGCGCAGCGAGGCAGAGAGGTTCTACGGCGTGCACCGGGACCGGCCGTTCTTCTCCTCGCTGGTGGAGTTCATGACGTCCGGTCCGTGCATGCCGATGGTCCTCGAGCGAGAGGACGCGGTCGCGGAGCTTCGCAGGGTGATCGGGGCCACCGACCCGACAGAGGCCGATGAGGGGACGGTTCGGGCCCTCTACGCTGAGAGCAAGGAGCGCAACGCGATTCACGCGTCGGACTCGCCCGAGAACGCGGAATGGGAGTCTTCGTTCTTCTTTGCCGGGGTCGACCGGCTGACGAGGTGACGGAGGCGGTCGGTCAATTGACAGGACGGGTAGAAACGGCTATGAATAGCGGCTTCCCGGCTGGCCGGATCCCGCTCGACAGCCTACGTAGCGGGCCGGTCGAGGGGTCCGGCGGTCTGCCGGACTCGGGTGGGTCCTGGGGCACGCTGGACGTCGAATTCGTCGAGCAGCCGGGGCTCGAATACCGCGCCGAGGCGGCGGGCCACGGTGGGGTTCGGGTGACGGGCAGGTTGAGCGCCGAGCTGCAGCTGACCTGCAGGAGGTGTCTCGAGCCCACCCGGTGGCCGCTGGAGATCGAGTTCGATTATCGATTCGATCCTTCGGTGGAAGAGTCGGAAGAGGAAGAAGGCGTCTATGCGCTGGATGCGGAGTCCGGTGTGGTGGATCTGGCCCGCCCCCTGAGGGAGGAGTTGATCCTGGCCGTGCCGGAGTTCCCGGTGTGCAGCGACACATGCCGCGGATTGTGTCCCGCGTGCGGGGCCAACTGGAACGAGACGGAATGTGATTGTCGCCCGGAGGGCGGAGACCCTCGCTGGAACGTGCTGAAGTCGCTGGTTTCGGACGGGCAGCCGATGGGTGCTGCCGACCCCGGTGAAGACAACGAAGTCAACGAGGCATAGGGAGTCGAATCATGGCGGTACCCAAGAGGCGTACCTCAAAGCAGCGGAAGCGCAAGCGGCGCACACACCACGCGGCGGCGTCCGTCGCCCATCAGGCCTGTCCGCGCTGCGGCGACCCGCGGCGGCCTCACCGTGTGTGCCCGACGTGCGGACACTACGGAGATCGCGAGGTCGTCAGAACCGAAGAGTTCTGATCGGCCTGCGGCCGAGCGCGTAGTCCATGCATAGCGTCGCGCTGGACGCGATGGGAGGAGACGGCGCGCCCCGAGTCATCGTCGAGGGCGCGCTGTCTGCCATCCGGGAGTGGCCGGGCCGCTTCGAGCTCCTGCTGGTCGGCGATCCGGAGCGGATCGAGCCTCTGCTGGGTGAAGGAAGCCCCGAGGGGCTTGGCATCGTCCCTGCCCGAGAGGTGATCGGTGGTCACGAGTCTCCGGTCAGGGCCGTGCGCCGAAAGCCCGACAGCTCGATCGTGGTCGGTCTGGAGCTCCTCAGCAGCGGCGGCGCCGATGCGTTCATCAGCGCCGGATCTACCGGAGCGGTCATGGCGGCTTCCCGCCTCCTTCTCGGACTCGTGCCGGGGGTCGAGCGACCGACGGTGGGCACGATGTTTCCGACCACGGCCTCGCCGGTTCTCGTCGTCGATTCAGGAGCGAACGTCGACACGCGGCCGTGGCACCTGCTGCAGTTCGCACATCTCGGAGCGGTCTACGTGCGGGATCTGCTCGGAATCGAGGAACCGCGGGTCGGACTTCTCAACGTCGGGGAAGAAGCGTCCAAGGGGGATTCGAGATCCCGGGCGACCTACCGGCTCCTGGAGGAAGCCGATGACCTGCACTTCGTGGGTAACGTCGAGGGAGATGGGATCATCGGCGGCGCCTGCGACGTGCTGCTGTGCGATGGCTTCGTGGGCAACGTACTTCTCAAGTTCTACGAATCCGTGGCGTCGTTCATGTCCGGGGTGCTGAACCGGCACCTGGATGCCGCGAAGGGAGGAGAAGGGCTTCAGGAGGTGTACCGGAAGCTGGACTACGCCGAGTATGGAGGCGCCCCCCTGCTGGGGGTCAACGGCGTTTCGGTCATCTGCCACGGGGCCTCATCCGAACGGGCGATCAAGAACGCGATCCGGGTCGCGGGTGCCTGCCTGGACTCGGGCATGGTGGCCGATCTGGCCTCGGAGCTCGACCCTCTGACCCGCCGGGCGAAAGTCTGGCGGCGCATCCGACATCGCTGACCCGTACATCC
Organism: Candidatus Benthicola sp.; assembly: GCF_058719085.1. NCBI lineage: Bacteria > Pseudomonadati > Gemmatimonadota > Gemmatimonadia > Candidatus Palauibacterales > Candidatus Palauibacteraceae > Candidatus Benthicola > Candidatus Benthicola sp. The sequence continues at coordinate 1,756 of NZ_JBZQEK010000095.1, read as the reverse complement.
GATACACGCCTCCGTTCGATCGGTGGGGGTGGCAAAGGGGGTAATCAAGGTGACCAGGGGCCAGATCGCGCTGCTGCTTCCCGGACAGGGCTCGCAGTTCGTCGGCATGGGGAAGGATCTCGCCGAGCATCGATCCGAGGCCGCGGAGGCGTACGAAGCGGCCAACGACATTCTCGGAACGGATCTCTCCGGCATCTGCTGGCATGGACCGGAAGAGGAGCTCACGCGCACGGAGAACGCGCAGCCCGCCATTCTGCTTCACAGTTATGCGACCTGGATCTGTCTTCCCGAGGAGATTCGCGACCGGGTGGCCGTGGCTGCGGGGCATTCCCTCGGGGAGTTTTCCGCATACCTGACCGCGGGTGCGCTCGGCTTCGAGGACGCCTTGAGGCTGGTGAGGCGCCGGGGCGAGCTCATGGGAAGGGCGGGAACGGTGCGTCCCGGAACGATGGCCGCCATCATCGGCCTGGAGGACGACCTCGTCGTGGAGGTCTGCGCCTCGGTCCAGACCGGTACCGTGGTACCCGCGAACTTCAACGCTCCGGGACAGGTGGTGATCAGCGGCGATGTGGAGGCGGTGCGAGACGCTCGAGAGAGTGCTCTCGCGGCCGGTGCGAAGCGGGCTCTTCCGCTCAACGTGAGCGGTGCGTTTCACTCTCCTCTCATGATGGATGCGCGCGAGGGCCTCGCCCTGGCGCTCGAAGGCGTACGGGTGGCCGATCCCTCGTTTCCGGTGGTGGCCAATGCGTCGGCGGACTCCGTGACGGACCCCGGTCGTGCGCGCGAGCTGCTCGTGGAGCAGTTGACGTCGCCGGTCCGCTGGGTAGAATGCGTCCAGACCATGTCCCGGATGACGCCGGATCTCTGGCTGGAGCTCGGTCCCGGGCGGGTTTTGGGCGGCTTGATCCGCCGCATCGACCGGGCGCTCGAGGTCCACTCGGTCGGCACGGCCGCTGACGTGGAAAACGTGGTTTCGATCCTGGAGGGGAACGGGGATGCGTGAGCTTGAAGGTCGGGTAGCCGTCGTCACCGGAGGTTCGCGAGGCATTGGACGGGCCGTCGCGATCGAGCTCTCCCGGGCCGGCGCGAACGTCGCTGCGGTCGCCCGCTCCGCCGCCGGCGCGGCCGAGGCTGCAGCTGCCTGCGAGGGTCAGGCCGCAGGGTATGCGTGCGACGTATCGGATCCGGAGGCATGTGCGGCGTTGATCCGACAGGTGGAAGAGGATCTCGGGCCGGTCGACATCCTCGTGAACAACGCGGGCATCACCCGGGACAACATCCTGCTTCGCCTGAAGGATGAGGATTGGGAGGCAGTGCTTCAGACCAATCTCACGGGGGCCTTTCTGACCACGCGTGCGGTCGCGCGCGGCATGATGAAGAGACGGGAAGGGCGCATCATCAATATCGCCAGCGTGGTAGGGTTGACGGGAAACCGGGGACAGGCCAACTATGCGGCGTCCAAGGCGGGTCTGGTCGGGTTCACGAAGTCCGTGGCCCAGGAGCTCGCCGCCCGGGGAGTACTGGCCAACGTGGTGGCGCCCGGCTTCATCGACACTGACATGACGGCGGAACTGCCGGAGGAGGCACGAGCGGCGCTCTTCGACCGCATACCCCTCGGCAGGTTCGGGACTCCGGAAGACGTGGCGGGTACCGTGCGCTTCCTCGCAGGCCCCGCGTCATCCTACATTACCGGTCAGGTGGTGGTGGTGGATGGCGGTATGGTGATGTGACCGGCGACTCGTCGAGACGCCGGGGC
>NZ_JBZQEK010000094.1:0-1623 GCF_058719085.1 Candidatus Benthicola sp. | reverse complement strand
GTGCTGCCCGTCGTGGGGCCCCGGCCAGGGCCGGGCGCCCCGTTCGGCGGACCTGGCACTCCGGAGGATGGCCGGGCGGGTGGAGGGGGCATTCGCCCCGACCCCGGCCGCATCGCCCAGGGATGGGAGCACCGCTTCACCGCCGCCGGAGCCCGTGCGGAGGAGATGATCGCTCTCTACCGGGAGCTGGGATTCGAGGTCGTGGCCGATCCGGTCCCCGGGAATGCGGTGGATCCGGGATGCGGCGTATGCCTCTCCGGATCGGCGGAGTACCGGGTGATCTATACGCGGAGGCGGGGGCCGGGCTGCGGTGGGATCCCGGACGCCGTCGAGCCGTGAGGGCGGGCACGTCCCCACGATCCGCCCAGGTCCACCGGGGTGCCGACCGTCGGGCGAGATCCCCCTGTCGACACCCCGTTGCCGCTTGCGCGTCCCGACGCTACGCCGGCCTCACGGTGTGTACCAGATCGGCGACGTCCAGGCGCGCTCCTGAATGGAGGTGGGCAGCCCCTCGGGCACCGCCATGCCGAGGGCCGCGGCATCGTACGTCGACCACCGCGGCGTCGGGATCTGGATGACACGGGCGTAGTAGAGCGCCGGCACGTCCGGGTCGAAGTCGGGATCCGTCCAGGCGACCATCAGCTCTTCCGCACCGATGTCGTTGGTGTAGCTGGCCGCCGCCACGTCCACGGTGTTCCCGACCGCTTCGCTCCCATCGGTCCGGCCTCCGGAGAGGGCCACGTCGTAGATCCGCTCCATCTGCTCCCCGTTCTCGATCCAGCCCTTGACGATCTGGATGCGGTCGAGGTTGGCGCCGTCCGGCTCCTTCATGGCCGCGACGAGGAAGGTCGGCGCCGTGCCTTCCGGCGCAGCGGGCAGGTCCCCACCCATGGGAACGCCGCCGTCGTAGGCGGCCTGCAGCCAGTCGGTCCGATCGATCAGCCCGTCGGCATAGTCGTAGCCTGCGAACATGCGTACCCGCAGCCTCGGACCGGAGGTCGCGAACGTCTCCCTGCGGACCATGCCATCGAAAATCGCCCCGCGGGTGTTGGACTCCGCCCAGACGCCCGCCACGCCGCCGGAGCTGAACCGCTGAACCTGCTGGATCGAGGACTCGGGCACGCCCGGAGGACCCTCGAGGCGGTGACGCGGCTCCTGCTCGAACCCGAACTTCCCGGTGTAGTTGTCCTCCTCGATCGACGCGGCGGCGTTGTGCGTGTCCGAGTCCCCGATGAAGCCGTACTTGAACGGGTTACCCCGCCCTTCCAGCTCGTACCGCATGCCCCGGATCAGGGCCTCGCGGGCATAGCCACCCACCTTGTTGGCCGGCGGCACGGCGTCCGGCGACAGCGTGTAGTCCCAGATCTCGAAGTCCCCGAACTCGTCGTTCGGGCTCAGGGTCGGGTAGACCTCGGACGTCCCCTTGATCTGGGTGAGCTCGAACAGCTGCTCGTTGCGCATCCGGGCCGCGGCGTAGTCGGCGTCGACGGTCACCCCCCCGAAGGCCTCCCCCACCGGGAACATCATCCCGTCGCTGGCATTCCCGTTGTGGGGCACGGCGAGCAGCGTCGACCCGTTCGCGCGCTGCCGGTCCATCCAGTCCCACAGGTCGGACGGGACGCT
>NZ_JBZQEK010000093.1:0-3665 GCF_058719085.1 Candidatus Benthicola sp. | reverse complement strand
TCGGGATCCTCACCCGACCGGACGGGAGTCTCTGGGTGGCGGCCGTCGACAGCCTGTTTCACATCGATGCGGTGGGCCGGCTCCTGGAGACCATCGCCACCGTCGACACCTACGACTTCGCCGTGCGCGGCCTCTATCCGGCTTCCGACGGGAACGTGTATCTGACCGGCTCCGCGGCCCTGTGGAGGCTGGTCGACGGAGGCCTTCAGAACCTGCTCGCCGATCTGCCCTACCGGTGGTCGGGCATAGCCTTCGACGCGAGCGGGAACGGGTACTGGGCCCACGAGGCGATCGAGGAGGGCGACACCGACCGGATCACCCGGGTCGATCTGGACGGAGGGTGGCTGGATGAGGCGTGGATCACGCAGGTCGAGGACCCCTGTCGCGTGGTGTTCGGACGCGATCCGGACGGCTCCACGAACTCCGTGCTCTACATCGGTCAGAGGAACGGAGAGATCGTGAGGGCCGCCGCCGGATCGCCGCTCGCCGACGGATGGCCCGTCCAGGGACTGCGACTGCAGGACATCGACGAGGGCCGGGCGGCCGACGAGGTGATGGGTGTGCCCGGCCTGCTCACCGATCCGGTGCGCACCTTCCTCGACGTGATCGGCAACCACGACGACTCGTACGACGTCGGCGACTTCCGGGCCTACCTGGTCGCCGCCGGCGTGGTGGACTGAGGGAGGGGAGGGCGTCATGCGAAAGCCACGATGGCCGATCGGCCTCGTCCTGTGTGCCGCGCTCACGGCCTCCGCTTCCTGCGGGGATGGAGACTCCGAGGGCCCGACGGGCCCGGTGGCGGGGACGCTCACCGTGACGCTCACCACGCCGTTCCCGGACGACGGGGCCGTGCTGCTGCGGGTCGACGGTCCGGGAATGACGGATGTGACCTCGGCGGCCCCGACGCTGTACAGCCGGTTCCTCGAGACGCTGCCGGGGAGCGAGACCGAGGTGACGGCCGTGTTCGTGGGGGATGTGACCTCCGGGGCGCTGCTCACCTTCCGGGTGCCGGACGCCGGCGCGGCCGAGTCGTACGAGGTCACGCTCCTCCAGGTGGCGGATCGCGAGAACGCGCTGCGGGTTTCGACGGCGGCCTACGAGCTGGAGGTCAGCGGCGGCTCCTGATCGGTCGGCGCGGCGGCCGCGGCGGATGCCCTTGAAATCAGGCCCTGCGGGTTCAGGAAGATATCTTCCCGAACCGCCTCCGCCTTGCTCCGACCCCGGCCCCGCCGCGATCTTCGGCCCATGTCCAAGGTCCCGGGGTACCAGAGGCTGTTCGCCGAGCTGAAGCGGCGAAACGTATTCCGCGTCATGGCGATGTATGGCGCGGTGTCGTTCGTCGTTCTGCAGGTGGCGGACATCGCCTTTCCGGGTCTCGGCCTCCCCGAGTGGACGATCACCCTCGTGCTCGCGCTTACCCTGGTCGGCTTTCCGATCGCGGTGGTCCTGGCGTGGGCACTCGAGATGACGCCGGAGGGGGTGAAGAAGACGGAGAAGGCGGATCCGGGCGAGATCGAGCAGATCGTGGCGGATTCGCCGTCTCGCCGGTGGCCCGCCGGGATCCTCGCCCTGCTGGGGCTGTGCGCGCTGATCGTCGGGGCCTGGTGGGTCGGGCGGAGCACCGCACCCGGAGCGGCAGCGTCGAACGTCTCGACGCGGAGTCCCGTCGCTCCCGCGGCCTCCGGAACGGCGGGCGGCGGCCCCGCTGCCGAGTCGGAGGTGCTTCAGCTCGCCTATGCCGATCTGTCGGACGACGCGCGTCCCTCGATCGCCGTGCTGCCGTTCGCGGACATGAGTCCCGGAGGCGACCAGGAGTACTTCGCCGATGGCATGACCGAGGAGCTGCTGAACGCGCTGGTCAAGATCCGCGACCTGCGGGTGGCTGGCCGCACCTCCTCGTTCGCCTACAAGGGCCAGGAGAAGGACCTGCGGCAGATCGGCCGCGAGCTCGGGGTCCGGTACGTGGTGGAGGGAAGTGTCCGCAAGCAGGGGAACGAGCTTCGCATCACCGCACAGCTCGTGGATGCCGCGGACAACTTCCACCTGTGGTCCGACGCCTACGACCGGACCCTGGACGACGTGTTCGCCATCCAGGAGGAGATCGCAGAGGCGATCTCCTCGGAGCTGCAGGTGTCGCTCGGCCTGGACGGCAGCGATGACCTGGTGACCGCGATCGGCGATCTCGAGGCGTACGAGATGTACCTGACGGCCCGGGCCCGCATGCGCGAGAGGGGCGCGTCGGTGTTCGAGGCGGTGCGCCTGTTCGAGGAGGTCGTTCGCAGGGACTCGACCTTCGCCCCGGGCTGGGCGGGCCTCGCTCAGGCCCACTCGGTGGTGCCGTTCCACGCGCCGGGCCAGATCGGCGAGGACAGCAGCCCCGACGTGTGGGCCCCGGCCCTGGACGCCGCCGAGGCGGCCGCGCTCCGGGCGCTGCAGCTCGACCCGCGCCTCGCCGCCGCGGAGGTGGCGCTCGGAAACGTGTACCGTGACCGGTGGGACTGGGAGCAGGCGGAGACCCATTACCTGAGGGCGCTCGAGATCGACCCCGACGACACGGAGGCGCACCAGCAGTACGCCGAGCTGCTGGCGGCGATGGGTCGCGAGGACGAAGCGCTCCGCAGCGCCCGGCGAGCCGTGGCGCTCGACCCGACGGCCGCGATCCGCATCAACGTGCTCGGCTACATCCTGCTCGCCAACGACCGACCCGGGGAGGCGATCGCCCAGGGAGAGCTGGCGGTCGTGCACGGGCCGGGGCTCCGCCAGTCCTTCTCGAACCTGAGCCGGGCCCACCTCTACCTGGGCGACATCGACGAAGCGGAACGGATGGAGCGGGAGGAGTACATCCCCCGCCTCGGGCTCGATCCGGACACGCAACGGATGTGGGACGGGGCCGCGGCCGCGCGTTTCGAGGCGTTTCGAACCGGGGACGTCGAATCGTACGAGCGCTGCTGCCGAGGTCGGGGCCCGGCCTCCGACTACCTCATCCTCGGGGACACGGCGCGGGCGATCGAGGTGCTCGAAGAGCAGTACGAGGACCGGCCGCGGTTCAACTCCATCGCTCTGCTGCCCCTGTGGCGTCCCGACCTCGACCCGATCCGCGACGATCCGGAGTTCCAGCGGGTGCTCGCGGAGATCCTCTCGTACGCGGACCTCACCGGGGCCGAGCTCCGCCGCGCGCCGCCGGGGGAATAGGACCGACCGGACTCGGCTGCCGGCCCGTCGTCACACTCGCCACGCTTGATCCTGACTTGACCCCGCTCGGACAGGGTGACGCATAGCTCACGGGCCGCGCCGGTGGCCGGCCCTCGCGTCCACCTCCCAACCCGGGGGCAGCCATGAAGAGATTCGCACTCCTGCTCGCAGCGTCCATCCTTGGAGCCGCCTGCGACGTTCCGACGGAGCCCGACGGCGGGTGGATTCCCATCTCCGGAGACCTGGAGACGGAGGCCTCGTTCGAGGCCTCCAGCGGAGGCTACCTGGCGTTCCAGGTCAACGATCCGATCGACGACGGAACCGGTGCGATCGACGTGCGGAAGATGCGCCTCGTGTTCGATCGCGAGACGGGGGAGTACCGCATCACGCTGACCGCGGCCCATGCCGCGCCGTTCGTCGGGGCCTTCCGGATCAACGTCAACCTGTTCAACGCGAGCCTCGGGACCACCGGG
>NZ_JBZQEK010000092.1:0-8162 GCF_058719085.1 Candidatus Benthicola sp. | reverse complement strand
CGGAGCTGGGGCGAGCTGTGCGACCTGACCGGAACGGAGCCCGGCGACACGCCGAGGGCGGCTCCCGTGCGCCGGCTGATGGGGGCGCCCGTTCCCATGACGGGCTCGACCGGATCCTCCGATGGCCCGCCGTGCGGGACCTCCTGCGGGTGCGCGTTCGACGCCTGACCTAGCGTGTCCGGCGTAGACGGTCCGTTCCCGGGGTCCAGCCTCGACCCCGACGACTGGTCCGACGTCCAGCGGCTGGGCCACCGGCTGCTGGACGATCTCTTTGAGTATCTCGCCACCGTGCGTGGGCGCCCCGCCTGGCGCCCCCTTTCCGAAAGTGCCCGCGAGAAGCTGGTCGCGCCGGTGCCGCGCCAGCCCGAGCCTCTGGCCGACGTGCTCGACAGCGTGAAACGCGATCTCCTGCCGTACGCCACGGGCAATCTCCACCCCCGGTTCTTCGGCTGGGTGCACGGAGCGGGCACGGTCGAGGGGGCTCTGGCCGACCTGGTCGCCTCGTTCATGAACTGCAACGTCGGTGGCCGCGACCACGCCGCGGTCTACGTGGAGCGGCAGGTCGTGGCGTGGTTCGCCGACCTGTTCGGGCTCCCGGTCGGCACGTCCGGTCTGCTGGTCAGCGGCACCTCGATGGCGACGATCGTGGCCCTCGCCGTAGCGCGGGAGAGCATCGATCCGGGGATGGTTCGCAGGTCGGGGCTTCGGGCCCTGCAAGGCTCGCCGGTCGGATACGCTGCGGCCACGACCCACGTGTCGGTGCGCAAGGCATTCGAGTTGCTGGGGCTGGGCCGTGAAGGGCTCCATCCGGTTCCCACGGACGCTTCCGGCCGACTCGAGCCGACGGCCCTCGCCGACGCCATCGAGGCCGATCGGCAGGCCGGTCGGCTGCCGTTCTGTGTCGTGGGCACGGCCGGCACGGTGGGCACGGGCGCGTTCGACGACCTCGGTGCGCTCGCCGACGTGTGCGACCGTGAGCACCTGTGGCTCCACGTGGATGCCGCTTTCGGAGGCGCACTTGCGCTGAGTGACCGGCTGAGGGGGCGGCTGGAGGGAATCGAGCGCGCGGACAGCCTGGCCTTCGACCTGCACAAGTGGATGCACGTCCCCTACGATGCCGGGTGCGTCCTGATCCGGGACGCGGACCTTCATCGGGGCACGTTCTCGGCGGATCGCAACTACCTGAGCCGCTTCGAGCGTGGGACGGGCGCCGGCGATCCGTGGTTCACCGACTTCGGCCCCGAGCTGTCGCGCGGCTTTCGGGCCCTGAAGGTGTGGGTGACCCTTCGTGCGCACGGGACGGAGCGCCTTGCCCGGATGGTGGAGAAGAACTGCGACCAGGCGTCCTGGCTGGGCAGCCGCATCGAGTCGCTGGATGGCTGGATGCTCGCCGCCCCGGTGACCGCCAACATCGTCTGCTTCCGGCCCGAGCCACCGACCGGGCGCTCCATCGATCCGGATGGGCTCGTCCGTGAGATCGTGATTCGACTGCAGGAACGCGGCATCGCCGTTCCGAGCACGGTGGAAGTCGACGGGCGGTTGTGCGTGCGCTGTGCGATCGTCAACCACCGCACGCAGATGGAGGACCTGGAGATCTTGCTGGAAGGCCTCGAGCAGGCCCGGCTCTCGGTGCTTGAAGGCGCCTGAGCACGCCGGTCCCGGGTCCACCGAACCGACGCTCGACTAAGCAGGGAAGTCGCCACGATGCGGGTGTGCGGCTAACTTCGGGCTCGTTCGCGGCTCCCGCAGGGGGTCTTCCTCGCCGATCCGTGAGTGCCATGTCCTCAGACCATGCGCCGTCCGCCAGTCCGGGAGCCGGGCTGAAGCCGCCACCGCCACCGCTGTTCCGCTGGGTGGTACTGGTCGTGATCAGCCTGGCGATGTTCGGCAACTACTACGTCTACGATGCGATCAGCCCGATCGCGGATCTGCTGCGGGACCAGCTCGGCTTCTCGGACAGCCGCATCGGGACGCTGAACGCGATCTACAGCTTCCCGAACATCATCATGGTCCTGATCGGCGGGATCATCATCGACCGGATCGGGGTGAAGAAGGCCACGCTGCTGTTCGGAGCGCTCTGCTTCATCGGGGCTTCGGTCACGGCGGCGACCGGCGAGTTCGCCGTGATGGCGGCCGGGCGGCTCATCTTCGGGATCGGGGCGGAGTCGCTGATCGTTTCGGTTACGGTCGGAATCGCCCGCTGGTTCAAGGGGCGCGAGCTCAGCTTCGCCTTCGGGGTCAACCTGACGATCGCCCGGCTCGGCTCGTTCCTGGCACTCAACTCGCCCACCTGGGCTCGCCCGGCGTACGAGAACTGGCAGACGCCGCTCCTCATCACGGTCGCCTTCGCGACTTTCTGCGTGGTCGGCGCCCTGGTGTACTGGGTGCTGGAGGACCGGGCCGAGCGTCGCTACGATCTCGGCGAGGCCGGAGAGACGGACAAGGTCGAGTGGGGCGACCTGTTCAGCTTCGGGAAGTCCTACGTCTGGGTCGTGCTGCTCTGCGTCACCTTCTACTCGGCCATCTTCCCGTTCCAGACGTTCGCGATCAAGTTCTTCCAGGATGCACACGGGGTCAGCCGCGAAACGGCCGGCTTCCTGTCCAGCGTGATCACCCTGTTCTCGATGATCATGACCCCTCTGTTCGGCATCTGGGTGGACCGGGTCGGGAAGCGGTCGCTGTTCATGATGGTCGGTTCGCTGATGCTCGTTCCGGTCTACCTGATGATGGCGTATACGTCGATCGACCTGAAGGTACCGATGGCCATCATGGGGATCGCCTTCTCGCTCGTTCCGGCCGTCATGTGGCCGTCGGTGGCGTACCTGGTGGACGAGGCCAAGCTCGGGACCGCCTACGGTCTGATGACGATGATCCAGAACATCGGCCTGTTCGGGTTCAACTTCATGATCGGCAGGGCCAACGACTTCTCCGGCGCCAGCGCGACGAATCCCGGCGGATACGCGCTCGGAATGTGGATCTTCTCGATCCTCGGCTTCCTGGGCTTCTTCTTCGCCTTCATGCTTCGGCGGGCGGAGACGGGGCCGAATGCGCATGGCCTGGAGACGATCACCGTCCGATCGACCCGCGAGGCGGAAGGGCACGCGTGATCGGTCGGCCACGCGTTATCGGTCGGGCCCGCGCGATCGGTCGGGCCCGCGCGACGTCGCTGGCGGCGATTGCGGGCCTGCTCGCGATCCCGTCCATGGCCTGCGGGCAGCAGGGAGGGACGGCTCGGATGGGCTCAAGGGGCTCGATTACGGACGTGCAGGGCATCGAGGTCGGCCACCACACCCTCGTGGAGAGGCCGACCGGTTGCACGGTGATTCTGACGAGGGCCGGCGCCGTCGGAGGGGTGGATGTTCGCGGCGGAGCGCCCGGAACACGCGATACGGACCTCCTCGATCCAGTCAACACGGTGGAGGAGGTACACGGAGTCGTCCTGTCGGGCGGGAGCCTGTTCGGTCTCGACGCCGTATCGGGCGCCGTGCGATGGCTGGAGGAGAACGACACGGGTCTCGAGGCGTGGGGCACGACCATCCCGATCGTCACGGGCGCGATCCTGTTCGACCTCGGAATCGGTGACGCTTCGATTCGGCCCGGGGTGGACTGCGGATACGCGGCGGCGGCCGCCGCCACGGCGGGCCCGCCGGAGTCGGGGAGCATCGGCGCGGGGGCCGGGGCCACGGTGGGCAAGCTGGCGGGCTTCGACCACGCCATGAAGGGCGGCATCGGGACGGCGTCCATCGAGCTGCCCGGAGGGGTGGTCGTCGGTGCTATCGTCGCGGTCAACGCCGTGGGGGACGTGATCGATCCGGCCACCGGCGAGATCGTCGCCGGCGCCAGAGCCGACGACGGATCCGGGTTTGCCGATGCAAGGGTGCTGGTCCGCGGGGGCTCGGGTCTGGCCGGCGAGTCGGGCGAGAACACCACGATCGGTGTGGTGGCGACGAACGCCTCGCTCACCAAGGCGCAGGCGAACAAGCTCGCCCAGATGGCCCACGACGGTCTGGCGCGGACCGTCTATCCGGCGCACACGCCGTGGGACGGAGACACGATCTTCGCGCTCGCCACGGGCGGGATCGAAGGTGAAGCCGACCTCGTCGTGCTCGGAGCCGTGGCCGCGGATGTCGTCGCGGCGGCAATCCTGGACGCGGTTCGGTCGGCGACCGGACTCGGAGGCCTTCCCTCGGTGAGCGACCTCGCCGGATCGCGTTGACGCGACGTTGAACGCAACGCTCGCCTTCCTGCTGCTCTATTCCGCCGGGCTCGTCGTTCTCGGCCTGTGGATCGGTCGCCGGGTCCGGGAGGCCGGCACTTTCTTCGTCGCCGGGCGTCGCCTCGGCCCGGTCCTCCTCTTCTCCACCGTCCTCGCCGCCAACATCGGTGCAGGTTCCACGGTGGGCGCGGCCGGTCTCGGTTACCGGGACGGGCTTGCCGCCTGGTGGTGGGTCGGCTCGGCGGCCATCGGAACGCTCGTGCTCGGGCTGTGGATCGGTCCGAAGATCTGGCGGGTGGCCCGCGAGCACGACCTGTACACCGTGGGTGACTACCTCGAGCTCCGGTACGGTCCCTCGGTGCGGGGCATCGTGGCGGCCCTCCTGTGGCTGGCGACGCTGGCCATCCTGGCCGGGCAGCTGATCGCGTTCGCCTGGATCCTCGAGGTCGTGGCGGACGTTCCGAAGTGGGCAGGGTGCCTGATCGCCGGCGGCGTGATGACGGTCTATTTCGCCGCCGGCGGCCTACTCACTTCGGCCTGGGTCAACCTTGTACAGCTCGTGGTCCTCGTGTTCGGGTTCGCGATCGCGCTGCCCTGGGCGCTTTCGGCGGCCGGCGGGTGGGACGCGGTGGTCGCGGCGGCCCCGGCGCGGGCGGACTACTTCGACTTCCTTCGCGGGGGAGGCTCCGGTCTGGTCTACCTCGCGCTCCTCGTGCCGGCCTTCATCGTCTCGCCCGGTCTGGTCCAGAAGGTGTACGGGGCGCGCGACGAGCGCACCGTACGGTGGGGCGTCGGTCTCAGCGCGCTCGTCCTGCTCCTGTTCGCGGCGCTGCCGCCGCTGCTCGGAATCGTGGCACACGTATTCGCACCGGACCTCGGGAACCCCGAGCTGGCGCTGCCGATCGTGTTGACCATGGCTCTTCCGCCGGCTCTCGGGGCCATCGGACTCGCCGCCGTGTTCTCGGCCGAGGTCAGCTCGGCCGATGCCATCCTTTTCATGCTGTCCACGTCGCTGTCCGAGGACCTGTACAAGCGGTTCGTGAGGCCTGAGGCGAGCGACCGCCGGGTCCTCACGGTGGCCCGCCTTGCCGCCGTGTTCGGCGGAGGGTCCGCGGTCGGGCTCGCTCTCGCTCTGCCATCTGTGATCGGCGCCCTCGCCGTGTTCTACACGTTCCTCAGCGTCAGTCTCTTCGTGCCGGTCGTGGTGGGGCTCCACTCCCGACGTCCCGGAGCGCCCGAAGCGCTCTGGGCCATTGGGGCGGGCGTGGTCCTGGTCCTGGCGGGCCGCCTTGCCGCCGTCGAGGGTCTGAACGCCTCGCTGCTCACCGCGTGGGCCATCCTGTGCTCGGCGACCGTGTACATCCTCGTGTTCATGCTTCGCGAGGGACGCCGTCGGGAGCGCACCACCGAGTAGAGACCATGAGATCAGCCCCTTCGTGTTCACTTATTGCACAGATCGGGCTGCCGCGACGGCGCTTCGAACTCGAACGGACGCAGCCAATCCGCGTTGCTGTAACCGATGCTCCAAGATACGGTTACGGCGTTATCCACCCGGGTCAGGTTCGACTTGACCACGGCTGCGGCATGGTATTTGTGCCAGGTGTGTCGAGGAGAAGCATCCTTCGACCCCTCGCACAGGCAGGTAAGACGTGAAAAAGAAGGCACTCGTGATGGCCATGCTCCTCATCGTGGGAGCATGCGGCAGCGACAATCCGGCCGACCCGCTGGCCGGGTTCGAGCCCCAGGTGAACAACGCGACCGACAGCTTCCAGCTCCAAGCGACCGATGTGACCGAAGTCGGAACCGTGCTCCAGTACACGTGGGAGAATACCGGAAGCCAGGCGTCGATCGATCACTCGACGACGACCTCGGCGGGGACGGCCGCGGTCGTGATTCGAGATGCGAGCGGCACGACCGTATACGACCATGGCCTTTCGCCGAGCCTGAACGAGGATTCGGCCACCGGTGATGCGGGGAGCTGGACGATCGTGGTGACTCTGGCCGACTACACGGGCACGCTCAACTTCCGGGTGCAGAAAAAATAGGCGGAGGGGGCGGGTCGAACGAGTCCGTCGCGACTTCGCCCCCGAATCGCCCCGAGAACCAGGCCTCCCACACTTGACAGACCTTCTTTTCGGGGCCTACTTTGTTCGACAACCGAACAAAGCGGGTTCGACGGTCCGCTCCTCCGGTGGTCCGTGACGGTTGGATCCCGCACCCAACCTCGAGGCAGGCCATGACTTCGAGAATCGCGTCACGTCCGTTGGGCGTCCTCGCTGCGGCACTCTTCCTTGGAACCACGGGTTGCGAGCGGGACGTGGGCATGCTCGAGCCGGCGCCCTATCCGACAGACCCCGAGGTCTTTCTCGATGGCTTCGGGCCGGGTGTCGACTATGCGGCCTTCAGTGGATCGGTCGTCACGGCTCTGGATATCTCGTTCCTCGTCACGTACCAGGGCTCGCGGTCTCTCCAGTTCACGGTGCCGAACTTTGGCGACTCGAGGGGCAGCTTCGCCGGCGGCGCATTTACGGACGCGGGCGGGCGGGACCTGTCAGGCTACAACGCGCTCGAGTTTTGGGCCCGTTCGAGCATGCCGGCGACGCTCGGCCTCGTCGGAATCGGAAACGACAACACCGGGACGTCTCTCTACGGCGCGCAGGTCACGGATCTTCCGCTCACCACGGTCTGGGAGAGGTACGTCGTCCCCATTCCGCTCCCCGCGAAGCTGACCGTGGAAGATGGACTCTTCGAGGTCGCTGCCGGCCCCGTGGAGGGCGCAGGGTACGAGTTGTGGCTGGACGAAGTGCAGTATGTGAACGACCCGACGATCACGAATGCACGCCCGGCCATTCGAACCCAGGACGTATCCACGACGGTGGGCTCGACGGCCAGCGTCGACGGGACGGTGGTGGTGTACGACGTCGATGGACGCGAGGTGACGGTCCAGGCCTCTCCCTACTACTTCACGTTCGGTTCTTCTGATGCCTCCGTCGCCACCGTGGCCGAGGACGGAACGATCACGGTCGTGGGAAGCGGTACGGCCATCATCACCGCCACGCTGGGCTCGCTCGACGCGGACGGTTCGGTCACGGTCACCGCGGTCGAAGGTCCTTCGAGCGCGGCCCCCACTCCCACCGTCCCGGCTGACAGCGTCATTTCCCTGTTCAGCAACGCGTACACGGATGTGTTCGTGGACACGTGGTCGGCGGACTTCGACCCGGCGGAGGTCCAGGATGTCGTGATCGACGGCAGCGACACCAAGCTGTACACGAACCTGGGTTATGCCGTGGTCGAGTTCACCACCGACCAGATCGATGCCACCGACATGACGGGCTTCCACATGGACGTGTGGACGTTCGATTCCTCCGACTTCCGGATCAAGCTGGTGGACTTCGGGCCGGATGGAGAGTTCGGCGGCGGGGACGACAGCGAGTCCGAGGTGATCCTCAGCGAGAGCACGACGCCGGCGATGACCACGGGGGCCTGGAGCGTCCTGGACATCCCGCTCTCCGAGTTCGCGGGACTCGCCGGTCGGACGAATCTCGCACAGCTGATCATCTCCGGCGCCAGTTCGACCGTGTACGTGGACAACGTCTACTTCTATGAGGGCGAAGACACCGGCGAGGCGACGGAGCCCGCGGAGGCGGCGCCGACGCCGACCGTACCGGAAGCGGACGTGGTGTCGATGTTCAGCAACGCGTACACGGACGTGTTCGTGGACACGTGGTCGGCGGTGTGGGATGACGCGAACGTGGCGGACGTACAGGTCCAGGGGGATGACACGAAGCTGTACACGAACCTGGTATTCGCCGGGGTGGAGGCGACGACGACGCCGATCGACGCGTCGGCGATGACGGAGTTCCACATGGACATCTGGACGCCGGATCCGACGGATGCGCCGGCGGTGTTCCGGATCAAGCTGGTGGACTTCGGGCCGGACGGAGTG
>NZ_JBZQEK010000091.1:0-37916 GCF_058719085.1 Candidatus Benthicola sp. | reverse complement strand
GAGCGCTTCGGAGGCCCGCCCGAAGCGCCGGCGCCTCCGTCCACGTTGGCCACGGCCGACGACGAGCCGGTGGAGGTGAGCCTGCCTGGGTGGCACGTCGCCCTTTACCTGCGAAGCTGACCGCACTGGAGTTTGCGCATGACAACCGCCCTGGTCGTTCACGGCCATTTCTATCAGCCGCCGCGGGAGAATCCGTGGACCGGCTTCGTCGACCGCGAGCCGGGCGCGGAACCCTTCCATGACTGGAACGCGCGCATTCTGGCGGAGTGCTACCGGCCCAACGGGGCGGCGCGCATCGTCGACGGCCACGGGCGGATCGTGCGGCTGGTGAACAACTACGGGCACCTCAGTTTCAATTTCGGCCCGACGCTGCTGAGCTGGATCGAGCAGCACGACCCGACGGCCGTCGGCGACCAGCGGCGCGAGGGCCCGGGCCGCCGTTCCCCCCCCGGCACCGGAGCCGACGATCGCGACGTCACAGCGCTGGCGGTTCAACGGCCCCGCTCCCGTACATCCTCGCCCGCCTCTTCCCGACTGTTCCAGCCGCCCGGGTCGGCGCCGTAGCCGATGGCCTCGCGGCCCTCGGGTCGACCGTAATAGGCCAGGAACGCCAGCGTGCGGAGACCCCAGATGCCGCGCCGAAGCAGGAGAACGCGAGAGTTTTGAAGAGATTCGAGTAGTTCCGTCACCGCCGGCGGCGGCAAGGCCGAGAGTCGCCGACCCCTCGACGCCATCGCCAGGAGGTCCAGCGCCCGGACCAGCCAGGCCACCTGCCGGCGAACCGAAGAGGATCGAGTGGCCAGCAGCCGGTCGACCAGGACTTCTCCCTCCCGCCACGCCGCGGGGGAGAGCTCGCAGGCCTCCGGCACGAACGCGCACGCCAGGGCCCGGAAGGGCTTCCGGACGCGAGCCAGAGCGGGTCCGTTCACATCGATTCCCGGCCGTTCAAGAGGTTTCGTCGAGCATGGCATCCAGCGTGGACCGTGAGACGGCTCCCGTCTGCCGGGACGCCTCCTCGCCGTCGCGGAACAGGATGAGTGTCGGAATCCCCCGGATTCCCATCGAAGCCGCCACGTGCGGGTTGGCATCCGTATCGAGCTTGGCGACCAGCAGCTCGCCGATTCGAGCGGCCGCCAGCTCGTCCAGGATCGGCGCCATCATCTTGCACGGTCCGCACCAGTCCGCATAGAAGTCCACCAGGACGGGCACGTCGGCGCCGCCCACCACCCTCGGGAGGTCCTCGCCCTCGATTTTGATCGGACGGTCGAGCAGAAACGGACGCCCGCATTCGCTGCATACGGGCCGCTCGGCGGCGCGGTCCAGATCCAGCCGGTTGAGCTGTCGACAGAAGGCGCACCTCAGGGTCGCCTTCCGGTCCTCCGTATCGGTCGGGGTCGTCATCGTTCGGTTCCTCTGAGGTTCGAAAGCCGGGGTCGACGTACGGGCAGCCATGTCGCGGACTCCCCACCTTCGTATTGTGCCTGAACGCGGCGGATGTCAACGTCCCGACGTCTCGAGCGGATGGGATGGACGCGAGTGCGCATCGTACACACGGAATCATCGACGGTGATGGGCGGCCAGGAACGGCGCGTTCTCGCCGAATGCGTCGGAATGCGCGAGCGTGGCCACGAATTGTGGCTGGTCACTCCCGGGACCGGCTCGCTGTTCCGCCGTGCCCGGGAGGCGGACATCCCAGTGGTTCCGTTCTCCTTCGACCGGCGCCGCCTGCCGATCCGCGCCGTGCAGCTGGGGTCGCTGGTGCGTCGGCTGAAACCGGACGTCCTGAACTCGCACAGCTCCGCCGACAGCTGGACCGCGGCCGTCGCGCGTCGGTTCCGATGGACGTCGGCCAGCCTGGTGCGAACCCGTCACATCTCGGCGCCCGTGGGCCCGGGGCCTCTTCATCGTTTTCTGTACGGACAGGCGGACTATCTGATCACCACCGGCGAAGCGGTGCGGGAGGAGCTGTCCGCAACGGGACTCGTCCCACTCCACCGGTCGATCTCGATTCCGACCGGGGTCGACACGGAGCGGTTTGCGCCTCGGCCAGGGGACCGGGAGTCGGCTCGCCGGGATCTCGGCCTGGATGGCGACGAGGAGGTCATCGGCGTCGTGGCCTATCTGCGTGCGGACAAGGGACACGCGGTCCTGCTGCAGGCGTTCGAGAGCCTGCTGCGGTCCCATCCCCGGACCTCTCTCCTCATCGTCGGCGATGGGCCCGAGCGGACGTCGCTGGAGTCGACGGCCGATCGCCTCGGGATCGCCCGGCGGGTGCGGTTCGCGGGCCTTCGCGAGGACATCCCGTACGTGCTCTCGGCGCTGGACCTGTTCTGTCTGCCGTCGATCCGCAACGAGGGGGTCCCGCAGTCCCTTCTGCAGGCGAGCGCCGCCGGCCTGCCCGTCGCCAGCACCTCGGTCGGGGGCATCCCAGAGGCGATCGTCGACGGGGTGACCGGCTCGATCGTGCCTCCCGGGGATCCGGAGGCTCTCGCGAGGGCGCTGCGTCGGCTACTGGACGATCCCGAGCTCTGCCGCGCCTTCGGTGCCGCGGGCCGCGAACACGTCCGGTCCCGCTTCTCCGAGGAGGCGATGCTGGATCGCACGGAGACCGCGTATCAGGCCGCTCTTCGTCCCGGAGTCCGACCTGATGCGCGCGTGTCCGAGGCGCCGGGACCATGAACGGCCGCTGGCCGGCCACGCGTTCGACCGGCGGGGCAGCGCGGCTCCTGGCACATCGGAAGATCCGCGCTCGGGACACGAATCCGCGCCGCTGGGTGCTGTTTCTGCACGGCTTTCTCGGGGCGGGCCGCAACTGGGCGTCGATCGCCCGGGGGCTCGTGGATGCGAGACCCGACTGGGGCGTGGTGCTGGTGGACCTCCGCCTGCACGGGGACAGTCAGGGCTTCGAGCCGCCGCATACGGTGGCGACGAGCGCGGCGGACGTGGCCTCGCTCCTGCTTCACCTCGGGAGTCGCGAAACGGCCCTGCTCGGACACTCCTTCGGCGGAAAGGTCGCCCTGGCGGCCGCACGCGGCCGTCCTCCGGGCCTGCGACAGGTCTGGGTGATCGACAGTACGCCGTCGGCTGCGCGCACACGCGCCGGGGCGGATCGCCTCCTCGGCGTGCTCTCGGGCCTGGAGGAGCCGTTCGAGGACCGCTCCGAAGTGATCGATGCCGTGGAGAGGGCCGGCTTCGATCGGATGATCGCCGAGTGGGCGGCCACGAACCTGGTGCGCGACGGAACGCGGTACCGGTGGAAGGTGGACCTCGGTGCCCTGGAGCTGCTCCTGGAAGACTTCTACCGGGAAGACCTGTGGCCGGTGGTAGAGGCGACGCCGCCTGGAACGGAGCTGGTCTTCGTGCGCGCCACGCAGGGCTCGCTGCTCGATGATCCGTCCGCAGACCGGCTGGAGCGGCTGGAGTCGAACGGCGAATGCGTGCGGCTGGTGGACCTCGAGGGAGGCCACTGGCTCAACATGGCGAACCCGGAGGGACTGATCGACCTCCTCGCCCGACACCTTCCACGCTGATCTGCCTCAACGCCGGAAGTCCTCGCGCCACGAGCCTCCCACCCGGACGGCCAGGCCCGCGCCGGTGCGCCGGACCAGGACGCGCGTGCTTCGCCTGGCGACGTCCGCGGACCCGGCGTGGCTGCCGACGTCTGCCCGGGCGGACAGCTCGTACACCACCGTGACGGAGTCGACCCGGAGCAGCGTGCGGGCCCTCACCTCGACGGAGTCACCGGCGATCCGGTACGAGGCGACGACCGGCTGCACCGGCCCCGCGAGCCAGGTCGCCAGGCCCGCCTCCGCAAGATAGAAGGCGCGGATCGAGGCCGCCTGCCCGATCGCGATCCGCAGATCGGCCCGGCAGGCCAGAAAGATGCCAGTCGCCCCGACGAACAGCCCGGCGAGCAGCACGAGAACCGCGACCAGGGCGAAGCCCCGGCCGTCCGCAGTCCACCGGGCACGGCAGGCGGTCGAAGCGATCGTTCCTCCTCGTCGTACGGTGTACAGGGTCCTCTCCACCCTGGGGCGTCCCGTCACCACGATCTCATCCTCCGGTCGCGATCGCCCTTTTGCGCACCCGCTTGGCTTTTTGCCACCGCCATGCCGGGAGTTTGCGACCTCCGCTGCGGGTGCCCTCGGTCCTCGAGGTTCCGTAACTTATTGTTACCGTGCATGTTACGGGGTCCAATCCCAAAATCCCCCGAGCGTGGCGTCCGGCTTGCCTCCAAAGAGGGCGGACACCTGGAGAGGGAGCGGACGCCATGAGTTACAGCGCGACGACCGAGGCTCTTCTCCACGCGATCAAGAACGACGTTCGAAGCCGCGTGGACGACATCGTGGAGGGTGCCGAGCGAGCCGCCATGACCCTGACCTCGGAGCAGGAGGTGGACGCGGTCCTCGAGCGGGCTCTGCTGGAGGTGGAGCAAACTCTGGCCGAGGCGGCCCGTGCGATGGCCCGGGAGATCCAGCGGGAGCGCATGTACTAGGTGCCACGTTGCTCGCTTCCTCTTCCCGTATGGGCGATATTCCGGGGTTCCGGGGTGCCGAAACGGATGCACGATGCGACCAAGTTTTCGCATCGCTTTCGCGGCCGGGGTGCCCGAACGATGATCGTAAGTGTATTTGGGACATAGAATTGCTACCACACATGCCCGGGCGAGTCTGGTGGCCGCGTTCTTGCCGCGACCACAGCTTCGTGGAGCACCGGCGGGGACGCGGTCGGAGAGCCGGCGGGAACGGTATCCCGGGCGCGGACCCCTGGAAGGCGTACCGTCATGGATGAGAAGGAGAACATGAGCGCACGAGAGAGCGAGCTGAAGGCCGCCTTCCAGTCGGAATCCCCGTCGAGACCCGAGGCGGATGCCCCCGCGGCCCAGGATGCGTCCGGGGCCCGAGCACACCCGACCTGGCTGGATCGGGTCCGGGAGGCGGCGGCACCCGAGCCCGAACCCCGGGAGACGCTCTGGAGACCCGAGCCGACCGACCCGTCCACGGCCGAATGGGACGGGCCGCAGACGGTGGAGCCGGCGCCGCCGGAGCCTCCTGCGTCCCCCGAGGCGAAGCGACCGCTGGAGCGCGACACCGACACGCTTCCGGAGACGGGCAGGGCAGCGCTCGAGGAATCGGTCGGACTCAGCGTGCGCCGTCTGCGCGTCGCCGCCATGGAGATGGCGACCCGCGACGCGGAGGCCGATCTTCCGGACGTGGCAGCCGGGGGGCTGGCGGAGTCGGAGGAGGAGCTGAGAGATCGTGCCGTGTCCCTGTTCCGGAACTGGCAGGCCCGGGAGCGAGCGCGGCTGAACTCTCTCGTCGCCGAGCTCGAGGGACGCGTCACCCGAATCCTGGCCGGTATCTCGCTCGACGTGGACCGGTTCGAGCGTGTCACCAGCGAGTTGTTCCGCCTCAAGAAGCGGTGGGACATGAACCGCACGGCCGTGGAGAGCACCCTGGAGGAGGAGGTCGAGGACCCGGAAGAGAACGCGGCGCAACGGCAGTTCAAGACGCGGTGGTACGCGCTCGCGATCACGTTTCTCGGTATCGTCGAGTTTCTCGCCAATGCACCCGTGTTCGGGGCGCTGCTTCCGCGGGATCCGCTTACGGAGCAGCAGCTCCGGTACGTGGCGGAGACGAGCGAAGGCTGGCTCGCCGGCGCGCTCCGGGTGGCTTCGCAGTTCATCCTCCGTCCCGACGCGGCGCTGCTCGCGGCGGGTGTGGTCACCTTCCTGTGCGTCCTCGCGCACTTCTTCGGTCATTCGCTGCGGTCGCTCATGATGCAGCAGTCCGCCCGCCGAACCGGAGAAACGCTGGGCAAGCGATCCGCCGGCGAGTTCGTGATTCCGATGATCCTGTCGGGAATCGGTCTCGCCCTGGTGATCGGGGTGTTGTTCGAGGCCCGCGTCACGCTCGGGGAGGTGTCGGTCGACCGGTTCGCACAGGACAGCGTGAAGATCGAAGAGCTGCGCCGCACCGCCAGCTGGCTGCGAGTGGATGGGAACCTGGTGGCGGCCAACGAGCAGGCCAACCGTGCGGATGATCTCGAAGCCCTCGCCAAGGAACAGCGAGAGTACGCCGCTTCGATGAGCGGCCTCAGCTTCCCCATCCTCCTGCTGAACACGACGCTGGTCCTCGTCGCGATCTCGGCGGCCTACTTCCATATGCGGGACCCCCGCCGCGACCGCTTCAACGACACCCCGTTCGAGAGACAGCGACGTGAGCTCGTGAACCTCGGCGATGCGGTCCAGCAGCGGGTCGCGGATGCGATGGGGGATGCGGTCCGTACCATTCGCGAGCTTGCGAGCTTACTTTCCGAGACGCCTCTCAGGGAGGCACCGGCCCTGGCCAGTCAGCTGGAAGCCACGATCGTGGCGTACCGGGCCGAGAATGGGCGACTGCGGGGTCTGGATCCCCGTGAAATCAAGGCGTTCTCGGATCCGGTCGAGCTCGAGCTGGTGGTCGACGAGCGGGACACTCGCGAGCTGCTGATGCGGGATCCCGAGGACTACGAGGCCGAGCGCCGCGACCTCCAGGAGAGCTTCGAGAAGATCAGGACCCGATTCACGCAAGAGGCGACGGCATGGTAGTCGGGAGTGTACGGAAGCTGGCCGTGCTGGCCGGCGTCGCGTTGATCGCCGGGTGCGGCACTCAGGAAGGCAACGCCGCGGGCGGCGAGGGCGAGGGAGGTGTCGTCAAGCGTTCGACGCCCCAGCTGGTCGTGTTCGTCTACGACCGTTCCACGAGCATCTCGAACCACCAGCTCGACCTGGCGCGCCAGCTGACCAACGAACGCGTCCGAAAGCTCGATCACGGAGATCGAATCGCGGCCCACCAGTTGCTGCAGCTTTCTCTCGAGGAGCCCCCTCAGCGCTGGACGGAGACGGTCCCGCAGCGGGAGTTTTCGGAGCAGGCGATGATGCGGGACTCCGTGACGCGCGCCCGGTTCCTCCGTGACGCCCAGGACTACCTGGTCGCCTTCACCGACACGACGGGGCGCGGAAACATCGACGGCACGGACATCCTGTCGACGCTGCACGATGTCGGGGCGGACCTGAGGGCCGGTCCCGGGCGCGAGGCGACGTTGTACATCTTCTCCGATATGCTCCAGTCGAATCGCACGATCGACATGGAGGGCCTCGTGCGCATGCCCCCGGCCGACTGGGTCGAGCGCGAAAAGGCGAATGGCACGCTGCCCGACCTGTCGGGCCTCTGCGTCTACGTGGTGGGCGCCAGGGTCGACACGCACCAGAGCCAGCGGGTCAAGGACTTCTGGAAGAACTACTTCGAGGCCACGGGCGCCGTGTTCGAGGAGCGCAACTACACGCTGCGGCCGGTGGAGCTGCCCGAGCACCCCTGCACCTGACGGAGGACGGCGGCCTCTCGCTGAAGACGTTCAGGAGAGCCGTTCCAGCACCTCGACCGGGTCCCCCTCCCGAAGGGTGCCTCGACCGTCGTGGATGAGGTTCTGACCGAACCACACCTTTCCATTCGAAGTCCGGAAGCTGGCGAGCGTCCTCAACGGCTCCTCCCCGCGGGCGCCCGTCCGCTGGTCGGTCGTGATCACCACACACCGCGAACACGGCTTGGCCACCCGGAACTCGACGGCTCCGATCCGGAGGCGTTTCCAGCCGTCTTCCGCGAACGCACCCTCCCCATCGATCACCACGTTGGCCCGGAACCGATCCATCGGAACGGGGGCGTCCAGCCGCCGGTTGACGTCCGCGAGAGACGCCTCGCTGGTGAGCAGGAGCGGATATCCGTCCGCGAAGCCGACACGATCGCCCGGGCGACCGTACTTCGGGCTCACCGGGCGGACGACGGTCGCAGGCATGTGGACGAGCCGGCACGGGATCCCCAGAGCCGCCTCGAGCCATGCGTCGGCTTCCGTCGAGACCGGTACGCCCTCGGTTCGGGCCTCGTGTACACGGACCGCGACCGCATTCCGGTCCGGGCCGGGGACGCCTACGCCGAGCGGCTCCCGTCCGTCCGTGAGGATCTCGATGCCGGCGGCCACCGGTCGCGCGGCTACCGTCGCCAGGGCCGGGCACTCGCGCTGTGTGATCGCTCGCCCGCTCGGGTCCACCACGCACCAGCGCCGGTCCCCGGCGAATCCGAAGTCGTCGAGCGCCGCTTCCACGACCGGGAGTCCGCGGGCCGACTTGAGCGGATAGACGTACAGGCCCGAGACCCTCATCCCGTGCCCCTCCTCAGAACGGCTTGCTCCCGGCCAGCCATCCTCCGAGCACTCCGAGTACGGGGGCGGCGATCCAGACGAAGCGGCTCAGCTCCGGCTTGACGTTCGGAAGGGCGAGGAGCGCCCCGATCGCCATCCAGATGCCGAGCTTCGCCCAGGTCCAACCCGGCATGCCGGCGCTCATCATCCCCGACGCGCCCAGCCACCCGAAGCCTCCGAGCAAGATCAGGAACAGCCCGACCGCGTACGTGGTCGTAGTGAGCTTACGGGCCCGGTTGGTGTCCTTCGTTCCCCCGTTCATCGCGTGGAGCGCGATGCCTCCGAGCGACAGGAACACCATCAGGAGCCCGGCGATGTGGATGAGCTTGTAGAGAGTGGGTGACATCGTGTTCCCTTTCCGGTGGACTTCCTCTTCCGTGCCCCGGCACGCGGTGCCGCAACGGTGCCGATCCGGCTACCTTGGGCCGACGCGCGGTCGGCCGCAGGGACCGCCGACCCTCAACGCTACTCATGGGAGTCGACTCATGGAGTCTCCGATCTACCGGGCCGTGGCGAATGTGCGCAAGGTGAGAGGGGTCCACCGGGAGGCCGAGATCGCCACCGGGGTGCACTTCGACATGGGGGTGCACGGAGCCATCAAGGAGCACTACGGGCTCGAGGGCAAGGCCCTGCCTCTGCCCGTCGACTACATCGTGGCGGCCACGGGCGGGTGAATGCTCGGTACCCTGAACGGCGCACTGGAGGTGCGCGAGGTATTCCTTTCCCCGGACGACATCGTGGCCGAGGTGGAGGGGATCAACGAAGTCGTGGACGGGTTGCCGGTGCTCACGCGGATCGTCGTTCGCTACCAGCTGAGGATTCCGGGCGCCGCCCGAGACAAGGTCGACCGGGCGCTGGCGCGTCATGCCGCGAAGTGCCCGACTGCGGCGAGCCTGGCCGGCGCCGTGCAGGTCGACTGGGAGGCCGAGATCGAAGAAGTGGACTGAGCGAAAGGTCGCGGCATGCGGGTCGGCCGATCCGCAAAACCCTGCATTCCATCGCAATCAGTACCGGCCACCCGGGGGCCGGGTCACCGGTCGAGTGCTCCGGCTCCCCCCTCCTATGTTGTTTCAGAGTATACAGTAACGAGAAAGACTGCTCCTCGGGGTAAGAATCCTGCGCCGTGCCAGGACGCGCGACGTGAGACCAGGTCGGGACATTTTGTCGCAACATCCGGGAGGAGCCATGGCGGGACAACGC
Organism: Candidatus Benthicola sp.; assembly: GCF_058719085.1. Lineage (NCBI taxonomy): Bacteria > Pseudomonadati > Gemmatimonadota > Gemmatimonadia > Candidatus Palauibacterales > Candidatus Palauibacteraceae > Candidatus Benthicola > Candidatus Benthicola sp. The sequence continues at coordinate 28,481 of NZ_JBZQEK010000091.1, read as the reverse complement.
GTCATCTGGATACGGGGACTGGCATGCGTCGGACTCGCTGCGGCCGCGTTCACGGGGCTGGAGGTCGGTATCCACCTCGCCGCCGAGGTGGCCGGAACGTGGGGAATCATCCTCGCCTCCGTCCTGTTTCCCGCCACCGTCGCCGGAGCGCCTCTCGTGGCGCTGGCCGTCGGTCAGTGGGTCCCGGCGCTGGTGGTCTACGGCGGCGGCATCGCGGCTGCGGCTCTGTACGCCCGTTACCCGAGGGACTCGGACGCGTCCGTCACATTCTGATTTCCAGAAGCTCGAACTCGTAGACCAGGGTGGCGTTCGGAGGGATCGCCCCCGGGACGCCCCTGGCGCCGTAGGCGAGCTGCGGGGGAATGACCAGCCTGCGCTTGCCTCCGATCCGCATTCCGGTCACGCCTTCCTCCCATCCGGCGATGATGTCCCTCCGGGCCCCGAGCTGAAAGCTGCGCGCCTCTCCGGCGTCCCGCGTGCTGTCGATCTCATCGCCGTTCGGCAGCCAGCCGGTATAGTGGACCACAACCACGTGTCCCGGCCGCGCCGCGAGCCCTCTCCCCTCCTCCAGGTCCTGGATGTACAGGCCCGACGGGGTCTGACGCATATCGGTCAGGTTCACTCCGAGCGATTCGGCGAAGTCGGTGGGGACGGCGGCCGACTCCATCTGCGGATCTGCGGCCGGGCGCTCCACCTTCCCCCGGTCGCGTACGTCGCAACCGGCCAGGAACAGCAGAGCGAGAAAGCCGAACGCGGCTCCCACCGCCGGTCCACGCGAGTGCCGGAGTCCGCCGTGCATCATGGCTACGCCTCGTCCTCTTCGGGGCCTCTGGAGCCGAGATCTCGGTCCAGCATGAACAGTGCCGCTCCGTCCGCGCCGAACATCTTCATGCGCTGAACGATCTCGTCAATGCTCGCCTCCTCCTCGACCTGCTCGGTCACGAACCACTGCAGCATGACCTGTGCCGGGCGGTCCTGCTCCGCGTTGGCCAGATCGTAGAGCTCGTTGATCCGGGAGGTCACGAAGCGCTCGTGCTCGAGCGAGCGCTCCATGATCTCGAGCGGGGAACCGAATTCGAATGGCGGCTTGTCGATCGCATGCAGCTCGACCCGTCCGCCCCGCTCGATCAGGAAGTCGAAGAAGCGCATCGCGTGGTCCACCTCTTCCTGGGCCTGCAACCGCAGCCAGTGGGCGAACCCCGTGAGGTTCCGGTCCGAGCAGTCGGCGGACATCGCGAGGTACATGTATGCGGAGTAGAGCTCGTACTTGATCTGCTCGTTGATGGCGTCCTGGAGCTTGTCGCTGATCATGGGCCTCCTCGTGCGAGAAGATGTGTGAACACGCCGGCCCCGGGGAGCCGGCCGATGACACCGGACAACCTGCCTCGTCCGATACGGGTCGGCAACCGCGTGGCCCGGCCGTTTCAGGCGCCTGCTCCCATCCCGCTCCACACCGTCTTGATGTTGAGAAACTCCCTCAGTCCATAGACCCCGAGCTCGCGTCCGTACCCGGACCGGCCGATGCCTCCGAAGGGCAGCCTCGGGTCGGACGCCACCATGGCGTTGACGAACACGGAGCCGGCCTGCAGTCGGTCGATGAAGCGAGCGGCCGTGTCTTCGCTCCCGGTCCATACGGCGGCGCCGAGGCCGAACTCGGTCGCGTTGGCGAGTTCCAGCGCCTCGTCGGCCGAGCGGACTCGAAACACCGGAGCGACCGGGCCGAACGTCTCCTCCGTCGCCACCGGGCAGTCCCGCGGCACATCGGTGAGCACGGTCGGAGGATAGAAGTAGCCCGGGCCCGCGGGGATCTCGCCGCCGGTGCGGAGAGCGGCGCCTGCCTCCACGGATCGCGTGACCTGGTCGTGGAGCTCCTCCCGAATCGCCTCCGTGGCGAGAGGCCCGATGTCCGTCCCGGCGCTCATCGGGTCGCCGACGCGGAGTCCGGCCATCGCCTCGACCAGACCGTTCTCGAAGGCCGACGCGATGCCTTCGGTCACGATGAACCTCTTGGCCGCGATGCAGGACTGGCCGTTGTTGAGGGTCCGGGCCCGAACGGCCGTCCGGAGCGCCGCCTCCAGATCCGCGTCATCGAGGACGACATAGGGATCGGACCCTCCGAGCTCCAGCACCGTCTTCTTGAGGCTCCTCCCGGCCGCCGCCGCCACCGCCCGGCCCGCCGGTTCGCTGCCCGTGAGCGTCACGGCCGCGATCCGGCGATCGGTCACGAGGGCTTCCGCCCGCCCCGCTCCGATCAGCAGGGACCGGAAGACGGCTTGAGGAAAGCCGGCTTCGTGAAGGACCGACTCGATCGCCAGCGCGCAGCCCGGCACGTTGGACGCGTGTTTCAGGAGCCCCGCGTTGCCCGCCACGAGGGCGGGCGCGGCGAACCGGAACACCTGCCAGAGCGGAAAATTCCACGGCATGATGGCCAGCACGACGCCGAGCGGCTGAAACCGCACCCGGCTGTCCGGCGCATCGGTCTCGACCCTCTCGTCGGCCAGGAAGGAGGCCCCCCTGTCCGCGTAGAAGCGGCACACCCACTCGCATTTCTCGACCTCGGCCCGGGCCGCGGCCACCGTCTTTCCCATCTCGGCCGTCATCAGGCGGGCCAGCTCATCCTTCCGATCGGCGAGCTGCTCGGCGGCCCGGCGGAGCCAGGCCGCGCGTTGTCCGACCGGGAGCGCAGCGAATTCGCTCTGCGTCCCGACGGCCGCGTCCAGCGCTGCCTGCACGCCGTCTTCGTCAGTTTCTTCGTACGTTCGGATGATGTCACCGGTAGCAGGGTTCAGGCTCTGCATGGCCATGGGATGCTCCTGAGTGAAACTGCGGGCCGTTCGATGGCGTACCTACTTCCCGAAGGTAACCCCGGAGGGCAAACCGAAACGACCGGAGAGGTCATGGTTTCGCGCTGTCCAGGAACGCCAACTTCGCGCGCTGGTCTCGTTCTGATCGCTCTCGCGGTCCTGGCCGGGCCGGTCCACGGGCTGGCCCAGGAGAACCCGTCTCCGGCCGCGCAGTCCCCGGCGACGGGTGACACGATACCGGTCGACACCTACGCGGATGCCGGCGCGCGCGAAATGATCGAGCGGGCCCGACGGGCCCGAGGCACGGAAGCGGCCGGCCTGGCCAGCTACGAAGCCACCATCTCGGAGAGGATATACGTCGGCCTCTCGGCCGTGCGGTTCCGGCGCGAGAGAGGCCTGTTCCTGAGCGAGCAGATCGCTCGGGTCCGATGGGACTCGGCCGGCCGGGAGATCTACCGGTGGCTGGGGAGCCGTCAGGAGGTGCCGATCGTCGGCGAGGAAGTCGAGGTGGACGAAGGCTGCCGGACCCGGGACGGCGACGAGACACGCTGCGGGGAGGACCCGGACGACCTGATTCCCCTGGACCCGCAGGGCGATCGGCTCATGCTGGCCGGGGAATCGTTCCTGCACCCGCTCGCGGATACCGCCGGTCTCCACTACCGGTACGCTTCGGGCGACACCATCCGGATCGTGCTTCCGTCGAGCGGGGAAGAGATCACGCTGGTTCAGATCCGGCTGGAGCCGCGCCGGATGGAGTTCGGTCTCCTGGCCGGCGCCGTCTGGTTCGATCTCGAGACGGCGGCGCTCGTTCGTGGGGCGTACCGTCCGGCCCGTGACTTCAACCTCGAGCTCGACGAGCCGGAGGACGCCGAGGACGTGCCCGGCTTCGTGAAGCCGATCACCGCCAGCGTGCACCACATGATCGTGGACTATGCGCTCCAGGAACTCCGCTGGTGGCTCCCCTGGCGCATCCGCTTCGAGGGCGAGGGCCGGGCCGGCGGCCTCCTCAGGGTACCGGTGGCGGTGGAGATATCGGTCCACGACTACGTGTTGAACCAGGCCGACACCCTCGACGTGGCGGAGGAGGATCTGCCTCCGGGCTGGGTACGACGCACGAGCGAACGCAAGGAAGACGACGGACGGACGGTCGAGGAGATCGTGTTGATCCCTCCCCGGGACTCGCTCCGCAACTCGCCGCTCCTCTCGGACGACTTCTTCTCGGGCCAGTCGCTCACCTTCACTCCAGAGGAGATCGACCGCATGGAGCGGGAGCTCGACCAGCTCACGCGGGCGCGTGCGGTCGCTCCACCCGCGCTGTCGCGGTTCGGACTGTTCCGGTACAACCGGGTCGAAGCGCTCAGCGCCGGGCTTCGCCGACAGGGGCCGGTGGCGGGCATGACGGGGGTGGGGGAAGTGCGGCTCGGGATCGGCGACTGGGTGCCCAACGTGGAGGTGGGTCTGCGGGACGATCTGGCGGCCGGGTCGAGTGTGGAGGCATCCGCGTACTACAGACTCCAGGCGGCCAACGACTGGGGGAACCCCCTGAATCTCGAGAGCTCGATCAACGCACTCCTGTTCGGAGCGGATTTCGGTGAGTACTACCGCGCAGGTGGGATCACGATCGCCCACCGGGACGAGTCCGGGAGGTTTCGTCACGACCTGCGGGCCTTCACGGAGCACCACGAGGCGGTGGAGAAGAACACGAACTTCTCCCTCGCGGAGCTTCTCGGGAAAGATGATCCGCCCCCCAACATCGAAGCGGATGAGATCTGGATCACCGCCCTGGCCGGGGAGCTTCGAGCCCAGTGGGGCGTCGACCCGGACGGGGTGATCGCCACCACCACCGTGTGGGGAGAGGGTGGACTCGGAGATCGCCGGTACGCCCGGCTGGCCGTCGGTGCCACGCTCGGCCTGCCCCTGTTCTGGCGGTTCTCGGCAGGCGTGGAGCTGTCCACCGGCACCACCTTCGGCGAGGTCCCCACGCAGAAGCTGTACTACCTGTCGGGACCACGGGCCATCCGATCGTTCGAGGCCGGACAGATCGCCGGAGAGGCGTTCTGGATGGCACGCTCGGAGATCGGCGTCGGTCTTCCGGCCGTCCGCGTCGTCGCGTTCGGGGATTTCGGGACGGCAGGGGACAGGGGAGACCTGTCGCTGCGCGATCCTTTCATCTCCGTGGGAGGCGGGATCTCGGTTCTGGACGGACTCCTCCGGGCCGATCTGGCGAGAGGGGTGCAGGGCGCCGGGCCGCTCCGGTGGCAGTTCCTCCTGTATCTCGACGCGCTCCTCTGACGGGTTTCCCGTCGGCCCCCGCGATACGATCTTGTCTCGAGTCGTGTACCGCACGCGAAGAAGAGGGTCGGAGCGATGGTCATCTCACCCATCCAGGTGAAGATCTGCTGCATCCGCTCGCCGGAAGAGGCGCAGCTGGCGGTCTCGTACGGCGCCGCCGCCGTGGGGATGGTGTCCGAAATGCCCGTGGGCCCGGGCGAGCTCCCGGAGCCGGCGATCCGCGAGATCGTGGAGGCCGTTCCGCGCACGACAGGGACCTTTCTGCTGACCGCCGTGACCGAGGTGGACCCTCTCGTCGAGAAGGCCCGTGCCTGCGGCGTGAACACGCTGCAGCTGTGGGACGCCCTCGACCCGTCCGACTATCCGCGCCTGCGAAAGGCCCTGCCCGGGGTCTCGATCGTTCAGGCCATTCACGTTCTCGATCGCTCGGCCATTCCACAGGCCCGGCAGGCGGCCCGGCTGGCCGATGCCCTGGTCCTCGACTCGTCGAACCCGGAGGTGCCGTACCGCTGGGAGTCGCAGGCGGGACAGACGCACGACTGGGAGATCAGCCGGGAGATCGTGGGGAGCGTGGACTGTCCCGTGCTTCTTGCCGGAGGGCTGACTCCCGACAACGTCGAGTACGCGGCCCGCACCGTGCGTCCATACGGTGTCGATGTGTGTACCGGAGTGCGGACCGACGACGCGCTGGATCGACGGAAGGTGGTCTCCTTCTTCGAGGCGGTGCGCCGTATCCTGCCTTGAGCGTTCGGGTCACTCGCTCGCGGCGAGCAGGCGCGGAAGCAGCGCGCCGGCCGGTCCGAGCAGCGTGACGTCGGCCACCGCGCTCAGGGGCGTGGGCTCGACGTTCACCTCCAGGACGGCGGCGCCGCCCGCAGCGGCCCTGCGGGCGAAGGAGGCCGCGGGCTCCACCGCGCCCGACGTGCCGACGACGAGCATGAGGTCGCACTCGTGGATCGCCTCTTCCGCCCGAGCCACTTCCGGGCCGGGCAACATCTCGCCGAACCACACCACGGCCGGCCGAAGAGGAGAGCCGCAGGCCGGGCACTCCGGCACGGACCCGCCGGGCAGGTCCCGGGCCGCGCACCGGTATTCGCATCGGGTGCACCGGATCCGGGCCAGGGAGCCGTGAAGCTCGACGACGTTCCGACTGCCGGCGGCCCGATGAAGGCCGTCGACGTTCTGGGTGATCAGCCAGACCCGATCGCAACGCCGCTCGAGATCGGCCAGCGCGCGGTGGCCGGGGTTCGGCTCCACTCCCTCGAGTCCGTGGATGCGGAACCGATAGAACTCCCACACGGTGGCCGGATCACGGGCGAACGCTCGCGGCGTCGCCAGGTCCATGGCCGAGCGGCCCTGCCAGAAGCCTCCGGCCCCGCGGAAGGTCGGTACTCCACTCTCGGCCGAGATGCCGGCGCCCGTGAGCACGGCGACCCGGGCCGCGCCGGCGAGCAGCCTCGCCGCTGCCTCCAACTCGCGCCCGTCGGGCTCCATGCTCTCCCCGTCCTCCGCTCGCGGGTGCAATCCTCCTTCCCCCCACAACGTACCGGGTCATGCGATCTCTCGTCATCCTGAACCCGTCCGCGGGAGGGAGAACCGGAACCACCCGGCTGCGCAGGCGCCTCGAGGACCGGATCACTGCCGACTATGCCGAGTCCTCGAGGCCCGGCGCGGCCGTGGGCCTCGCGGAGGAGGCCGCCCGGTCGGGCTACGAACGGGTCGTCGCGGTCGGCGGCGACGGTACGGTCCGGGAGGTCGCGGAAGGTCTGGTTCGCGGGGGTGCCGGCCCGGTACTGGGCATCGTACCGGCGGGCACGGGGAACGACCTGGCGCACGGACTCGGTCTTCCCGCCGACTTCGAACGCGCCGTGTCGATCGCCTGCGGGGAGCGGACCCGAGCCCTCGACCTGATCCGGGCGAGCGACCCGGACGGAGGGGAAGAGGCTCGATGGAGCACGAACGCCGCGGTCGCCGGCTTCTGCGGTCGCATCGCCGGGTCCATGAGTCCCTGGCTGCGGCGTCGCGTTCCGCGGATCGCCTACCCGCTCGGGGCCGTCTCCCAGCTGCGCGACCTGGGTCCGTATCCGACGGTGCTCGACGTCGACGGACGGCGGCTCGAGATCGATGCGCACATGCTCGTGGTGGCGAACGGACCCTGCGCGGGCGGCCGCGTGCCTCTCGCCCCCGGCGCCGACCCCGGCGATGGCGCCCTCGACGTCGTCGTCATCCGTGCGGTACCGGCCCTTTCGCTGGCCGCCCTCGTTCCCCGCGTGCTGGCCGGTCGACACCTCCGCCACCCGGCGGTATTCAACTGCCGGGCGCGGTCCGTACGGATCGATTCGGAACGTCCGATGTGGATCAACCTGGACGGAGACACCTGGAAGACCGGACCGGCCGAATTCCACCTGCTCCCGGCCGCCCTTCGCGTGGCCGTGGCCTGACGGGCAACGGTGCGCTCGTCGTCACCTGTCCAATCCTGTGAACGAGGGTCGGGTGGACGGCAGGCCCGTCCCGGTCCCCGTCGGGGACGGCAGTCAGGAACGAGCAACGAGGAGCGTGGGGACGATGAAACGGATGGGAATGGGCCGGGCCGGTGGGATCGCCCTGCTGGCCGCGCTGACGCTGGTCGGGACGGTGAGCGCCCAGGAGGCGGATGGCCGGGGCGCCCGGGTGCAGGTCATGGCCCTCGGGCAGGGCAGCTACCTCGGCGTATACATCTCGGATGTGTCGGCGGAGGACGTCGATCGGCTGGGGCTCCGTGAGGAGCGGGGCGTCCTGGTGACCGGGGTGGCGGACGAGGGGCCCGCCCGCGAAGCGGGTCTGGAAGAGAACGACGTGATCCTGAAATGGAACGGGGACCGTCTGGAGAGCCAGGCGCAGCTCCGCCGGATCCTCGCGGAGACGCCGGCCGGCCGGTCGGCCACGCTGGAGATCCTTCGGGACGGATCCACGCGATCGCTCGAAGTCGAGCTCGGCGAACGAGAGGGCCTGGGCCGTGCTCTGACGCTCCGATCGGGGTGGAACGAGGATGCGGCCCGGGTGCTTCGGGAGAAGCTGGGTGACATGGAAGTCCGGTTGGAGCGGATGCCACGCGGGTTCATGTCGATGCGGGGCGGTCGCCTCGGCGTCGGAATTCAGAGCCTCGAGCCTCAGCTGGCCGAGTACTTCGGGCTGGGTGATCGCAGCGGGGTGCTCGTCACGACGGTGCGGGAGGACTCCCCGGCCGCGTCCGGCGGCTTCAAGGCCGGCGACGTGATTCTCGCGGTCGACGGGGAGTCCGTGGAGGACCCGGGAGATGTGACCCGGCTCGTCTGGGGTGCGGACGCGGGCCCGGTCACCATTCGGGTCCTGCGTGACCGGAAGGAACGTACGCTCACGGTGGAACTTCCGAAGGCCGAGTATCGGTGGGAGCCGGCCGACGGAGAACAGGGAAGCTTCTTCTTCGGCCCGCCGTCGGTGGGCTTCGAACCCGTGCCGGTGCGGCTGAACCCGATCTCGCGCTCCCGGGTGCTCGCGATCTGAGCACGGAGCCAGGGGGCGGCGCGGTGCCGCCCCCTGATCTTCAGTCGTCCGTCGCGTTTTCCACGGCCGAGGGCCCGATTGTCGACCGATCGGACGTGCAGTAACCTTGGCCCATGCCCAGGGAAACGGATCCTCGCCAGATCGTCACGCCGGACGCCTTCTCGGTCTCCGACAATTTGCTGGGTCTGCCACTCGCGCACCCATGGCGTCGTGCGGCCGCGATGCTGGTGGACCTGTTCCTGGTCGCCATTCTGGCGAACGCCAGGGGTGTGTTCCTCGCCATCGCGGCGGGTGCCTTCCTGTTCTGGCTGGCGTATCGCGGAAGGAAGGCGGGGCTGGGCTCGGCCATGGCCCGGGGGACGCTGGGGTGTGCGGGGGCGCTGGTCGTCTTCGTGGCGGTAGTTGCCATCTGGGGTTCCGTGTTCCGTGACATCCCGGTGGCGACCCTCGGGGAGCAGGGGGAGGGAGGGGCGCAGGTGACGCTGGGTGACCTCGGGAACCTGGCCGCGCTGCTGAGCGCCGACGACACCGCGGAGGCATCGGCCGCGGCCTCCCGAATCGTCGACCGACTCGAGAGTCAGGGGGTCGATCCGGCGGAGATTCGGGCGGCACTGGGAGAGGTCGAAGGAGAAGATGCCGCGGCCCGGGCCATCGAGCGAGCGCTGGGGGAGGCGGAGGGGGCTCGGGAGCCGGCGGACGGAGGGGATCTCGAGACCCTCGGCGTGGACTCGCTTCTGGCGCTGTACGAGTCGGCGCGGGCGGACGGCGACACGGTGGCCGCGGCCCGAACCGGGACCGCGCTCGGACGTCGACTCGTCGAGGAGGAATGGGAGGCCCGGGAGCGCCGTGTGCGCACCCTGGAAGCCCGGTCGGATCGTCTCGAAACGGAGTTGAACGAGACGCAGGAGGCGCTGGAAGCCGAGCGCAACCGGGGGCCGGTCGCGACCCTCCTGGCCTTCCTCGATCAGCTTGGTCTCGGCATCGGCTGGTCGGGACTCTACTTCACGTTTCTCACCGCTTTCCTGCACGGCAAGACGCCGGGCAAGCAGCTTCTCGGCATTCGGGTGGTCCGCCTGGATGGGGGCGCCCTGAGCTACTGGGTGGCGTTCGAGCGATTCGGGGGGTACGCGGCCTCGCTGTTCACCGGGATGGAGGGATTCCTGCGCATCCTGTGGGATCGGAACCGGCAGTGCCTTCAGGACAAGCTGGCGGAGACCGTGGTGATCCGCGAGACGAAGGAGGCGCGCGCCCAGCTCGCCGTCGGTGCGGTTCGACGGGGGCTGGAAGAAACGCCGTGGAAGGGCGGGCCCATCCGCGGCACCTGACTCGGCGCGCGGCGGAGGGGCCCGCTCGATGGCGGTGGGTGGCGACCGGGGTCCGGGGAGCCGGACCGCGCGAGCCCGGCTAGCCCTCGATGAGTCGGATGTCTCCCGATCCGGTGTCGACGCTGAGGGATCCCCCGCCGCTGCCGATGCGGCCGCGAACGTAGTCCTCGTCCATCTCCTCGACCGTCATGCGGAAGTCGGAGTGGAGGTCCCCGGAGCTCGTGTCCATCTCCACCTCGCCCTCCCAGCCGGCCGGAAGCGTCAGCGTCACGTCTCCCGAGCCGGTGTCCACGGAGAGATTCCCCGGGTCTGCGCGGAAGCTGAGCTCGACCTCGCCCGACCCCGTGTCCACCATGATCTCGCGGGCTTCCAGCGCGGTCAGGCGCACATCGCCCGACCCCGTGTCCACCCCGATCTCGCCCGCCGTCAGGGATTCGCCTTCCACGTCGCCGGAGCCGGTATCGATCCACACGTCGCCGGCCGACACGTTGCGGAGGTGGACATCTCCCGATCCGGTGTCCGCCGAGAGATCACCGCGGGCCCCATCGACTTCGATGTCTCCGGAACCCGTGTCCAGTACCAGCGAACCGGAGGTCGTCGAGGTCCGGATATCCGCGGCTGCCGTGCCGACGACCAGCTCTCCGTCCACGTTCGACACCGTCACCTGGCCCGCGCCCAGGTAGATGGCGAAGCTGCGCCCGGCGGGGACTCGAATCGTCAGGTCGGCGTGTGCGTCGATTCCATCGCCCGAATCCCGGATCCGGACCCGCCGCCCGCCATCGCGGCCCTGAAAGAAGGTGCCGTCCTCCTGCACCCGCACTTCGGCACCGCCGCCCGAATAGGAGATCTGATCCTCCGGGTACAGGACCCTCAGACCGTTCACCCGGCCCACGCCTTCGAGGTCCATGGGGCCCGTGGCGATCTCGAGGCGATCCGCATCCGAGCCGACTCGCCGCACCTCGACGGTGAGAGCGGAACCGCCTCCGGTCACCGTCACGGTACCGGCCAGGTTCCACACCGCGGCCGGGTCTCCCGACAACTCGTACGTCTGCTGGGCTCGAAGCGGCGTCGCCACGACCGCCAGAGCGGCCAGGGCCACGCCAGTTCCGTGGCTGAGCCATGATGGTATCCACGATCCGTGCGGCATCTCTGACCCTCCTGTGGTTTCGTCCCAATAGGCCCGTGAACGGGATCCGCTCAACCTTGATTAGATATCGAATGGCCGGGAATGGTTGATGCCCTCACGTCGCGCTTCCCGACCCGGCCTCCTCGCCCGTATCTTGTCGTGCCATGAATTCCTCCATCGATGCCGCCCCCGGGCCATGGACCGCCGCGCACAGCGCGGAGCTGTACAGGATCGAGGACTGGGGGCAGGGCTACTTCGAGGTGTCCGGGGACGGCCGGCTTCACGTCCGCCCGGCGGGCGGGGACGGCGAGGTGATCGATCTCCTCGAGGTCGTCGAGGGATTGGGAGAGCGCGGTCTGTCTCCGCCCCTGCTGATCCGGTTCTCGGACATCCTCGCGCACCGGCTGAGGACCCTGCGTGAGGCCTTCAGTGAAGCGATCGCGGACAACGAGTACCAGGGTTCCTACATCGCCGCCTACCCGATCAAGGTCAACCAGCAGCGGCCGGTCGTGGAGGAGGTGTTCAGCTACGGGAGCGAGTACGACTTCGGGCTCGAAGTCGGATCGAAGCCGGAGCTGCTCGCCGTCATGGCCGTGACGGGAAGCCACCCGGAGCGGCTCATCGTGTGCAACGGCTTCAAGGACGACGGATACATCGAGGCGGCCATCCTCGCGGCGAAGCTCGGCCGGCGGATCGTCCCGATCGTCGAAGACTTCGGTGAGCTGCGGCTGATTCTCAAGTACGCCGCGAAGCACGCCGTCCGACCGGCGATCGGCGTGCGGGTGAAGCTGGCGAGTCAGGGGGCCGGACGCTGGAGAGGATCGGCCGGCGAGAAGTCGAAGTTCGGGCTGTTCGTGAGCGAGATCCTGGAGATGGTCGATCTGCTGGCGGCGCACGACATGCTGGACGCACTGCAGCTCGTTCATTGCCACCCCGGGAGTCAGATTCACGACATCGACCGCCTCAAGGACGCGATCGGCGAGCTGGGTCACGTGTACGCCGAGCTCGTCCGCCTCGGGGCGCCGATCCGCTTCGTGGACGTCGGGGGAGGACTGGGGGTCGATTACGACGGATCCCGGACTCGCTCCGACTCCTCCATGAACTATACCCTCGAGGAGTACGCCCGCGAGGTGGTTTATCGCCTGGGCAGCGTGTGCGACGAGCGGGAAGTACCGCACCCGACGATCGTGAGCGAGTCCGGACGCGCCATCTCGGCCTACCAGAGCGTTCTCGTGTTCAACGTGCTGGGATCCGCCGGTCCCCGGACGACCTATCCGACCCCGTTCCCGGTACCTTCGGAACTTCAGGATGCCGAGGGAGTGCCCCTGCCGATCCGCGACCTGATCGCGGCCTACGAGGCGGTCGATGAGGGACGGCTCGTCGAATGCTACCACGATGCGACCCGCGCCCGCGAGGAGGCGCTCAATCTCTTCACTCTGGGATACCTGAGCCTCGAGCTTCGGGGCCTGGCGGAGCAGCTCTTCTGGGGCACCTGCGCCCGCGTGCAGGACCGGGCCCGGGAACTGGACGAATTCCCCGAGGAGCTGGAGCCGCTGGAGGACATCCTCAGTGAGACCTATTTCTGCAACTTCTCGGTCTTCCAGTCCCTGCCGGACGCCTGGGCGATCGAGCAGCTGTTCCCGATCATGCCGATTCACCGTCTCGATGAGCGACCGACGCGCTCCGCCGTCCTGGCGGACGTGACCTGCGATTCCGACGGACAGATCGCCCGGTTCGTGGATGGACGTTCGACGCTCGATGTGCACCCGCTTGAAGCCGATTCCGACTACTACCTCGCCGTGTTCCTGGTCGGCGCCTATCAGGAGGCGCTCGGGGACCTCCACAACCTGTTCGGCGACACGCACGTGGTGCACGTGCGGCTGCACGAGGAGGGAGGGTGGTGGATCGAGGAGTCCGTGGAGGGAGACACCGCGAGGGAGGTGCTGGGCTACATGCAGTACGATGCCGAGCGCCTGCAGCCGGCCCTGGCCCGAGACTGCGAAGTCGCCGTTCGCGAAGGACGCATGACCGTCGCGGAGACGCGGGAGCTGATGCAGTTCTACCAGTCGGAGCTGGGGGGCTACACCTACCTGGAGAACGACGGATGAATGGACCGCTCACCTTCCTCGGGCTTCCGCCGGAGGCCACCGATGGGAAGCTGGGGGCCGTGATTCTTCCCGTTCCCTATGACGGCACGAGCACCTGGCACAAGGGGGCGGATGCGGGTCCGAAGGCCCTCCTGGAAGCGTCCGCGGCCGTGGAGCTGTACGACATCGAGACGGGCCGTGAACCGTGGCGGGATGGGATCCGCACGCTGCCGCCTCTGGAGTGCCCGGCGGATCCGGTGGAGATGTCGGCGCGGGTGCGGAGAGTGGTGGGAGAGATCCTGGATGGCGGCGAGCGTCCGGTGGTCCTGGGAGGGGAGCACTCGGTGACGATCGGCGCCGTCGAGGCGGCGGCCGACCGGTTCGACGATCTCACCGTGCTTCAGATCGATGCGCACGGGGACACGCGGGAGACGTACGAGGGATCGACGCACAACCACGCCTGCGTGATGGCGCGGGCCCGGGAACGGGCCTCGATCATCCAGGTCGGAATCCGAGCCGTGGACGCCGAAGAGATGCGAAGTCTGGCGCCGGAACGCGTCTTCTGGGCCCACCGGATCGCGCCGCCGGCCGACGATTCGTGGATGGACGACGTCGCCGAGCTGCTCACCGAGCACGTGTACGTGACCATCGACCTCGATGCCTTCGACCCTTCCATCCTGCCCGCGACGGGGACGCCGGAGCCGGGAGGCCTCGGCTGGTATGCGGTGAACCGTCTGCTGCGGCGCGTCGCCCGCACGGCCACCGTGGTCGGCTTCGATGTGGTCGAGCTCCTGCCCGTTTCAGGCCAGCACGCGAGCGACTTCACGGCCGCGAAGCTCGTGTACCGGTTTCTCGCCGAGCTCGGTGCGGCGCCGCCGCGCTGAACGCGAAGCGGTCCCGGCGGGTCGGCTCCAGGCGCCGCCCGGGGCTACCAGTCGAGCAGCGCCGCGAAGATCAGCGGTGCCACGATGGTGGCATCCGACTCGATCACGAACATCGGCGTGTCGGTGTCCAGCTTGCCCCAGGTGATCTTCTCGGAGGGAATGGCGCCCGAGTAGCTTCCGTAGCTCGTCGTGGAGTCGCTGATCTGGCAGAAGTATCCCCAGAACGGGCACGGCCGCCTGAGGTCCTGGTGGATCATCGGTACCACGCAGATCGGGAAGTCGCCCGCGATCCCGCCGCCGATCTGGAAGAAGCCCACCGTGCGGATGGCCTCGTCCGGGTGCACCTGGGGCTCGTCCGCTTCCTCGAGCTCGGCGACCGAGCGACCCATGGTGGTGCGTACGTACCACTCGGCGAGCTCCGCCATGTACTCGAGACCCGTCTTCACGATGTGGGTCCCCGAGAGCCGGCCGTCGATGGCGCGACCGACCACGATGTTGCCGAGCGTGGAGTCCTCCCACCCCGGGACGAACACCGGCAGGTCCTTCTCCGCGGCCGCCACCAGCCACGAATCGGCGGGGTCGATCTGGTAGGACGACTCGAGCCTTCCCTCCCGGATCAGCCGGTAGAAGTACTCGTGCGGGAACCAGCGCTCGCCGGCGGCGTCGGCCTCGCGCCACAGCCGCAGGACCTCGCCCTCGAGCACCCGGAACGCCTCCTCCTCCGGAATGCAGGTGTCGGTGACCCGGTTGAGTCCCCGGTCGAGCAACTCCCGCTCCTTCTCGGGCGTGAGGTTTCGCCAGTTCGGGACCCGCACGTAATGGTCGTGGGCCACCAGGTTGAACAGGTCCTCCTCCAGGTTGGCCCCGGTGCAGGTGATCGCATGGACCCAACCGCGGCGGATCAGCTCCGCGAGTGACAGTCCGAGCTCGGCCGTGCTCATCGCTCCGGCCAGCGTGACCATCATGTGGCCGCCCTCTTCCAGGTGCCTCCGATAGGCCTCCGTGGCATCCACGAGCGTGCGGGCGTTGAAGTGCCGGTAGTGCTTCTCGATGAAGGCGCGGACGTTCATGGCTCGATTCCGGCGGAAGGTTGAACGGATCGTAGTGGCCGGACACTAGCCGGGAGGTCCCCGGCCTGCAATCGTTACGGATCGGTCGTGCCGACCGGACGGCCGAAAGCCTGGGAACGAGGATCGGGGGACGGATGGAACTTCAGTTCTGGGGGGCCGCCCGGGAGGTGCCGGGATCGATGCACCTGCTCCGGGTGGGGGGTCGGAGCCTGCTGCTCGACTGCGGCCTGTATCAGGGACGTCGCAAGCACGCCTTCGAGAGGAACCGGAACTTCCCATTCGAACCCTCGTCGATCGACGCGGTGATCCTCAGCCACGCGCACATCGATCACTGCGGCAATCTCCCGACTCTGGTCCGAGCCGGCTTCCGGGGGAAGATCTACGCCACGCACGCGACCCGGGACCTCGCCCGCCACATGCTGGTCGACTCGGCCCACATCCAGAAGTCGGATGTCCGCTACGTGAACCGACGTCGTAAGAGGCAGGGGAAGAGGCCCTTCGAGCCGCTCTACCTGATCGGAGACGCCCGAAAGGCCCTGGCCCGGTTCCGTCCCGTTTCCTACGGACGGGTCTTCGAGCCCGTTCCCGGGGTCCGGGCGACGTTCATCGACGCGGGCCACATTCTCGGATCGGCTTCGGTGGTGCTGGACCTCACGGAGGGAAGCCGGACGCGCCGACTGGTGTTCTCCGGGGACATCGGTCGCCGGGGACTGCCGATCCTGCGGGATCCCCAGATCCCCAGAGATGCCGACCAGGTCATCATGGAGAGCACGTACGGGGACCGCGAGCACGAGCCCCCGTCGCGTGCCCGGGAGACTCTGCGCGAGTGCGCGGCGAGCGCCTTCGAGCAGGGAGGCAAGCTGCTCATCCCTTCGTTCGCCCTCGGGCGGACGCAAGAAATCGTGTACCGCTTGAATCAGCTCTGGGAGGCCGGGGAGCTGCCCCCGATGGACGTGTTCGTGGACAGCCCGCTGGCCATCGACGTGACCGAGGTCTACGGTCGGCACCCGGAGTGCTTCGACCGGGAAATGCTGGAGACGATGTCGAGCGATTCCGACGGTGACCCTCTGGGCTTCGGCCGCCTGCGCTACGTTCGTTCCGCCGACGAGTCCCGGTCTCTGAATACGCGCAAGGAGCCGGCGATCATCGTGGCCGCCTCGGGCATGTGCGAAGGAGGCCGCATCCTCCACCACCTGCAGAACCACGCGGGCAAGAGAAGCACCACGGTGCTCTTCGTCGGCTACCAGGCCCAGCACACCCTCGGGCGGAGGCTGCTGGAGGGAGACCGTGAGGTGCGGATCCTGGGAGAGGTTACCCGGGTTCGCGCCCGGATCGAGAGGGCGGATGCCTACAGCGCGCACGCGGACCGCACGGGACTGATCGACTGGGCGGAGGCGGTGAGAGACCGGGGTCGGGTGACCCGCTACTGCCTCGTTCACGGAGAGGAATCGTCGGCGCTGGCGCTCGCGGACGAGCTCCGCTCCAGGGGAACCGCCGAGGTGGAGGTCCCCGAGCGCGGCACCGTTCTCGACCTCGACTGAGGCCGACCCGCGACCCGGCGGCCGTTCAGGGTCCGTCCGAGGCCCACTCCTCCAGGTTCCGGCGGATGAGCGCGACGGCCTCGTCCACCGTATCGACGCACAGCGGGATCGCCAGGTCCTCCGGGTCCGCGAGGTTGCCCTCGGCGGACAGCCAGTGCTGCCGGCCCCACTCCACCAGGTCACGCCACATGCTCCCGACCATGATCAGGGGACGTCGCTGCAGGTGGCCCACCTGGCACAGCTGCCAGACCATCAGGGCCTCCAGCGTGGTTCCGATTCCTCCCCTCATGACCACGAAGGCGCTGGAGAGCTGCACGAAGTGGTGCAGGCGGGAGAAGAAGGTCCCGTGGTGGTAGAGCTTCTCGACGAACGGGTTGGGGGCCTGCTCGTGGGGCAGTTCCACGTTGAGACCGATCGAGTACGTGCGGTTGGCCACGTCGCCGAGCAGTTCACCCTCGTTCGCCGCCTGCATGAGGCCCGGGCCGCCGCCGGTGATGATGTCGCATCCCATGGACGCGAGCTCCTGGGCGAGACGTCGCACCTCGAGGTAGAGCTCGTCGCCCGCGTGCATCCGCGAAGAGCCGAAGATGGTCACCCTGTAATACGTGGGCCGGGGCGGCATCACCGCGGCCAGGCCGTCCACCACCCCCCACAGCTCGCGGAGCGACTTCTCCATCGCCTTGTACATCTGGCGCGACGCCTCGGGAGAGAGCGCCGGGGTCGCGATGCGCAGGGCCTGCGGACCCTTTTCGATCGAGCGTTCCTCGGATTCGGTCATTCCCCTGGTCCTTCGTTGGATCCCTGTCCGGAAGCTACGTCGACGTCCGCGCACTCTCCAGAGCGCCGGAGCACGGACAGGAAGGCTCCCCCCGGGCCGCGACCCGCGACCTCGACGGTCCAGCCGGCCGGTGCGGCCGTGCGGGCGAGCGTGTCCGGGTCCACGTACAGGTAGCTGAACGGGTCCCCGCGGCGACCGTCGAACTCCAGCTGAAACTGCACCTCGCCCACGTAGCGTCCATCATCCCGGATCGGAAGGGCGTCTTCGGCGCTTCCCGCGTCCGCCGCGAAGGGCCGCAAGTCCGTGGAATCGGCGATGATCCGTCCACCGGGGGCCAGAAGGCGCTGCGCCCCGGACAGGAACCGCTCGAGGCCGGAGAGCGTCTCCGCCAGTCCCCAGCCGTTCATGAGCAGCAGCAACGTGTCCCAGCGTCCGGACGGCGGGTCCAGCAGAGATCCCCGTCTCGCGTCCGCCACGCCGCGGCGGCGCAACAGCTCCACGAGCTGCGGGAGGATCTCCACGGCGGTCACGGCGAGGCCCCGCTCCTGCAGCGCGAGAGCGTGGGAACCGGCGCCAGCCCCGAGGTCCAGCACCCGCCCACGGCACAGGGAAAGGGCGAGCCGCTCCAGCGCCGGCATCCTCTCACCGGATCGGAAGAACCACGCTGCGGGCAGCGAATCCACGTCCCCGAGATCGTCGATCACGGTGAGGCACGCGCTCTCGTCTCCTCCCTCGAACGCCAGCAGGGCCCTCGCGTGCGGGTCCCACCGGGCCCGGGCGGTGGGCGAAGGTCGCGGGACGGTCATCGCGACACGGTCGGTCTCGTCATCCGGTCGGTGCGTTCCGGAGGCCGGATCGTTGCGTGCCCCCGCGGGGTCGGCGCCGTACCTTTGAGTGCACACCCCATCGAGGAGCGCACGTGAATGACGAGTGCCCGTTCTGCGACCCGCCGGACGATCGGATCTGGATCGGTCGGGAGCTCACGATCGCCACGCCCGACATGTATCCGGCCGCAGAGGGCCACACGCTGATCCTTCCGCGGCGCCACGTCCAGAGCGTATTCGAGCTCGACGGTGACGAGTGGGAAGATCTGTGGGACCTCGTCGGTTCCGTTCGGGATGATCTGCAGGACCGTTTGCGTCCGGACGGGTTCACGGTCGGCATCAACGATGGGATCGCGGCAGGGCAGACCATCGAGCACGCCCACGTTCACGTGATTCCCAGGCACCTCGGCGACGTGGCTGACCCGACGGGGGGTCTGCGCGGAATCCTGCCTCACAAGGCTCGCTACTGGGAGCTCTGATCCCGCCCCGCGTCACTTCGGCGGGAACTTCTCGAGCATCTTGGAGACGGCTTCCTGGATGGCGGAGACCCGCTGCTCGGGCGAGTCCATCTGATCGATCGTCCCGGATGCGCTTCCGCGCCACACGAGTTCGTTCTCTTCCCGATCGATGACGTCGAGAATGAGCGTGCCCTCGGTGTACGTCCGGACCGAGGTGGTCGTCATGCCACCCCCCCAGTAACCGCCCCACCAGCCCCCGGCGCCATAACCGTAGGTCTGGTACTCCTGCCGATCCTGGGTGCCGGCGTGGTACGCCATCATCACGTCGGCCGAGTACGCGTCCGCCTTCGTGAACCCCTTGGCCGCGAGGTCCTCGTCCACGGCGGCGTACATTCGACGGAGCATGATCTCGCTCACCCCGCCTTCGAGGCCCTGGTCCATCCAGGCGTACGTGGAGATGCTGCTGAAGTCGTACGACTGGTCCCAGTCCGCCGTGGTGGAGATGCCCGAACACGCCATCACCGTCAGGGCCAGCATGGGGGCCGCGAGCCGTTTCGTCATTCCGTCGTCTCCTGATCCGGGTTTCACGAGGTGGGACAGTCTACGCCCCCGGTGGGCCGGTCACAACACCGTCGCGGCGTCCGTCCGGCACCCTTCGGAGGCGCCGCGGAGCGCCACTCCAGGCGTCTTGTGACACCGTTCACGTATCGATATCATGCGGAGTTATCCTCACCGATCCTCGACCTGAGGAGTGGCCTATGAGACGGGTTTACTCCCTGTACAGCACCTCGGTCGGCAAGAAGTACACGATGGCCGTGTCGGGTGCGATCTTTGTTCTGTTCGTGATCGTCCACATGTTCGGGAACCTGAAGGTCTATCTGGGGCCCGAGGCGTTCAACCACTATGCGGAGGGGCTGCGGGAGTTCGGCGAGCCGTTCCTGGGCCGGGAGTGGTTCCTGTGGGCATTCCGGGGTGGCCTCATCCTCTTCCTGCTCGTCCACACGGTGGCCGCGTGGCAGACGTCTCGCCAGAGCTGGGCGGCGAGGGGCGAAAAGTATCGGAAGAAGGACAAGCTGGTCTTCCACTATGCCTCCCGGACCATGCGGTGGGGAGGCGTCGCCCTTCTCCTGTTCGTGGTCTACCACATCCTGCATTTGACCACCGGCACGCTCCACCCGGACTTCATTCCGGGCGATGCGTACCACAACTTCGTGACCGGCTTCCGGTCGATCCCCGTGGTCGCGGTCTACAGCCTCGCGATGCTCGCCCTCGGTCTGCACCTGTACCACGGGACGTGGAGCGCATTTCAGACCCTGGGTCTGGACGGACCCCGAATCAACCGTTGGCGTGAGCCCCTGGCTCTCGGGGTCGCTCTCGTGGTCGTGCTCGTCAACCTGTCCTTCCCGGTGGCCGTCTACACCGGGATCCTTCAGTAGAAAGGAGGGAATCATGGAGCTGCGCTCGAAGGTCCCCTCCGGTCCGATCGACCAGAAGTGGACGAAGCACAAGTTCGACATGAAGCTCGTGAATCCCGCGAACAAGCGGAAATATCACGTGATCGTGGTCGGCTCCGGCCTCGCGGGAGCTTCCGCTTCCGCGACCCTCGCCGAACTCGGCTATCACGTGAGCTGCTTCACCTACCACGACAGTCCGAGGCGGGCGCACAGCATCGCGGCCCAGGGCGGCATCAACGCCGCCAAGAACTATCCGGGCGACGGCGACAGCATCTACCGGCTGTTCTACGACACGGTGAAGGGCGGGGACTTCCGGGCGCGGGAGGCCAACGTATACCGACTGGCCGAGGTGTCGAACGAGATCATCGACCAGTGTGTCGCCCAGGGCATCCCGTTCGCGCGAGAGTACGGGGGCCTGCTCGCCAACCGGTCCTTCGGCGGGGCACAGGTGTCCCGCACCTTCTACGCGCGCGGGCAGACCGGCCAGCAGCTTCTCCTCGGCGCCTACCAGGCGCTGATGAAGGAGGTCCACCGTGGCCAGGTGAAGCTGTACAGCCAGCACGAGATGCTGGATGTGATCGTGGTGGACGGCCAGGCACGTGGCATCGTGACCCGGCACCTGGTGACCGGGAAGATCGAGACACACCTCGCGGACGCGGTGGCGCTCGGGACGGGGGGCTACTCCAACGTCTTCTACCTCTCGACGAACGCGATGTACTGCAACGTCACGGCCGCATGGAGGGCCTACCGACGGGGCGCCGGCTTCGCCAACCCGTGTTTCACACAGATCCACCCGACCTGCATTCCGGTGGCGGGGGACTATCAGTCCAAGCTCACCCTGATGAGCGAGTCCCTGCGCAACGATGGTCGGATCTGGGTCCCGAAGACCGCGGGCGACGATCGTCCGCCGGGAGAGATCCCCGAGGAAGACCGGGACTACTACCTCGAGCGGATGTATCCGGCGTTCGGGAACCTCGTTCCACGGGACCTCGCCTCGCGCCGGGCCAAGGACATGTGCGACGAGGGAAGAGGGGTCGGAGACACGAAGCTCGGGGTGTACCTCGACTTCGAAGACGCGATCGAGCGTCTCGGCCGCGACGTGATCGAAGCGCGATACGGCAACCTGTTCGAGATGTACGAGCGGATCACGGGCGAGGATCCCTACCGGGTCCCGATGCGGATCTATCCGGCGCCGCACTACACGATGGGTGGCCTGTGGGTGGACTACAACCTGATGACGACGGTCCCCGGTCTGTACGCCATCGGAGAGGCCAACTTCTCGGATCACGGGGCGAACCGTCTCGGCGCCAGCGCTCTCATGCAGGGCGTGGCGGACGGATACTTCGTCCTGCCGTACACGATCGCGGACTACCTCGCGCAGGCGAAGCTGGATCCGGTGCCCGAGGACCACGCCGCGGTGCGCGGTACGCTCGAGGATGTCGAAGCGCGGACCGCCCGGCTGCTCGCGCTGGACGGCGACCGGACGATCAACAGCTTCCACAAGGAGCTCGGCCGCATCGTGTGGGACGCGTGCGGGATGGCTCGCAACGCGACGGACCTCAAGGAAGCTCTCGAGACGATCCCGGCGCTGAGGGAGGAGTTCTGGGAGAACGCCCGGTGCGTGGGAGAGGGCGAGTCGATCAATCAGACCCTGGAGAGGGCCGGACGGGTGGCCGACTTCCTGGAGCTCGCCGAGGTCATGTGTCTGGACGCGCTCGTGCGGGAGGAGTCCTGTGGAGGCCACTTCCGCGAGGAGCACCAGACCCCGGAGGGCGAGGCCAAGCGGGACGACGAGAACTTCACGCACGTCACCGTGTGGGAGTACGCCGGCCCCGACGCGGCGCCTCGCGAGAACCGGGAACCGCTCGAGTTCGAATACGTTCCTCCGACGCAGAGGAGCTACAAGTAATGAGACTCAAGCTTCACGTGTGGCGGCAGGCCGGCCCCTCGGTGAAGGGGCGGTTCGTCACGTACGAAACGGACGCCAGCGAGCACATGTCGTTCCTCGAGATGCTGGACGTGGTCAACGAGGGGCTCGAGTCGAAGGGCGAGGAGCCGATCGTCTTCGACAGCGACTGCCGGGAGGGGATCTGCGGCACGTGCGGCATGGTCATCAACGGGCGGCCGCACGGCCCGTGGAAACGGACGACCGTATGCCAGCTCCACATGCGGGAGTACGGCGACGGCGATGAGATCTGGATCGAGCCCTGGCGGGCGGACGGGTTCCCGGTCCAGAAGGACCTCATGGTGGACCGCTCGGCCTTCGACCGGATCGTGGCCGCTGGCGGTTACATCTCCGTGCGGACCGGTTCCGCTCCCGATGCCAATGCCATCCCCGTCGAGCAGGCGAAGGCCGAGAAGTCGATGGACGCAGCCGCCTGCATCGGGTGCGGAGCCTGCGTGGCCGCGTGCCCGAACGCGTCTGCGATGCTGTTCACCTCGGCCAAGGCGGCCCATCTCAACCTGCTGCCTCAGGGCCAGCCGGAGCGCTGGGACCGGGTCCTGAACATGATCCTCACCATGGAGGCGGAGCAGTTCGGCACCTGCACGAATCACGGGGCGTGCGAGAACGCCTGTCCGAAAGAGATCAAGATCGACGTCATCGCGATGCTCAATCGGGATTACATGAAGGCGCTGCTGAAGGCGAGCTGATCATGACGGACGACGGGCCGTGACCTGGGCGGTCGTCGCGCTCGGCGGTGCGCTCGGGGCCCTGGCCCGCTACGGTCTGAGCGGCTGGGTGTATGACCGGCTTGGCGAGGCCTTTCCGTGGGGCACCCTGGTCGTGAACGTCCTCGGCTGCCTCCTGCTGGGCGCTGCGGTGCGCTGGCTCCAGGTATCGGCCTCACCGCCCGCTCTGCGGCCCTTTCTCACCATCGGGCTCCTCGGGGCCTTCACCACGTTCAGCACGTTCAGCTACGAGATGGTCGCGCTCCTGCAGGAGGGCCAGTGGGGCAGGGCAGGTCTGTACGTGACTGCGAGCGTGTGCCTTGGCCTCGTCGCGCTGATCGTCGGGATGGCTGCGGTCACCGCCTGGACCCGTGCCGGAGGGGGAGCATGAGGGCGATCGAAGGCGAGCACACGCTGATGCGCATCTTCATCGGAGAGGCGGACCGGTGCGAGTCGGGACCTCATCGGGGCAAGCCGCTCTACCAGGCGATTCTGCTCACGCTGCGCGAGCAGGGTTGCGCGGGAGCATCCGTGGTGCAGGGAATTGCCGGATTCGGTGCCAGCGCGCGGATCCACACGGGGAGCCTGCTGAGGCTGTCCATGGACCTTCCGATCATCGTGGAGGTGGTGGATCGAGACGAGCGAATCCGCGAGGTCCTTCCGGTCCTGGACGGTATGATCGGCGGCGGTCTGGTGACGATGGAGAAGGTTCGGGTCATGCTGTACCGGGCCGCCCAAGCCGGAAAGGAAGCCACGGAACGCGATGGGGGTGAGTCATGAGTGATTCCGGCCTCGTCCGGGATCCGGGGGGTTTCAGCGAAACCCAGCTCGAGCGGCTGGCGCCGCTCTGGGAACGGATGCTCGCTCACCCCTTTCTGATGCGCACACGGGATGGGACGATCCCGCACGATACTTTTGCCGCCTGGATGCGACAGGACTACCTGTTCGTAGAGGCGGCGATCCCCTTCCTCGCCGCCCTGATCCCGAGGGGCCCGGCGGCCCACTGGGAGCCCCTGACCCAGGCGATCGGTGCGCTGATCGCGGAGTTGCGGCTGTTCGAAGAGCGGGCAGCGGTGGTCGGAGTCGAGATCAAGGGCAGTCAGCCTGCCTTCACCACGCACGCCTACATCCAGTTCCTGATCGCCACCGCGCAGAACGCGTCGTACGAGGAGGCCTACACGGTGCTGTACGCGGCGGAGAAGGCATATCACGACTCGTGGCGGGTCGTGCGTGAAGGCCTCGACCGCGGGTCGCCGTGGTGGCCGTTCGTCGAGAACTGGGCCGGTGAGGCCTTCGGGGCGTACGTCGACTACCTGCAGGCCGAACTCGACAAGCTGGCCCGGGAGGCGGGTCCCGAGCGGCTGGACCGTATGGTCGAGGCTTTCGAGACCACGGTGCGGTACGAGGTGGCGTTCTGGGAGATGGCCATGACCGGCGAAACCTGGCCGGGCATCCCCTCCACCAACTGAGACGCCGAGTTCATGACGACCGTACGCTTCACCGAGACGCTCTACGAGGCGGCCCGAGACCTCTGGGACGCGCAGCTGCGGCACCCGTTCGTGTGCGGAATCGGGGACGGCACCCTGGATCCCTCCGTCTTCGAGCGCTGGGTCCGCCAGGACTACCTCTATCTGAAGGAGTTCTCCCGGGTGTTCGCCTTCGCGGCCGCCCGGGCCGACCGCCTCGATTCGATGAGCTGGTACGCCGCGGCCCTCCACCTCACGCTGAATACCGAAATGCAGTTGCACCGGGAATACGCGGAACGGTTCGGCATCACCCGCACGGATCTCGAGGACGAGCCGATGTGGCCCACCACGCGCGCCTACACCGACTTCCTCGTTCGCACGGCGGCGACCGACGACCTCGCGGATCTGGTGGCGGCGCTGCTGCCCTGCGCCTGGGGCTACGTGCATGTCGCGAGCGCCCTGGCCGCGAGGGGCCGGCCCTCGGATCCGAGGTACGAGGACTGGGTGGCGCAGTACACCTCGGACGAGTTCCGGGCGGCCTCCGATTGGCTGCGTGTCGAGCTGGACCGGCTCGCGGAGGGGGCCCGAGGGGAGCGGCGCGCTCGGCTCACGGAGCTCTTCGTGGTTTCGAGCCGCTACGAGCTTCGATTCTGGGACATGTGCTGGGAGGGGGAGGCGCCCCGGGGGGCATGAGGGGGCACACGGCGGGCAGGGGCGACGTCCGGCGTCGCCGCATCCTGCCCGCCGCGAGGCGCCCCCTCAGCGGGACAGCCGGATGATCAGGTCGTCGGCGACTCTCCGAAACACGGCCTGCAGCTCCTCGGCGGACGGCGCGTAGTACATGCGTCCCGACGGTTGCTTGCTGCTGACGCGGCCGTTCTCGTTTGCGAGGATCGAGAGATACTCCAGGTCCGGCCTCTCGAGCTCCGGCGCGAGAGGATTCCCGAGACCGATCGTGTAGACGTAGGCTCCCTCGGATCGAATCGCGTCGGCGGCCGCGAGCCCCTTCTTCTGCGCGATCGCCCGCCCCACCACGCCATGAGGCGGATGACCGGCCTCGATCCACTCCTTGCAGTTCACGACGTTGCGGCACGCGTCATCCGCCGGCCACTGCCAGCGGTCCATGGGGATGGCATCGGGGTCGTCCCAGTAGCCGCGCACCATGTTCCATTCCTCCGCGGCCGCTGCCACCGCGAGGATCCGTTCCCGGCCTCCGATCGTGCCACGGAAGGCCGTCGGTCGACCGTCCGTGAAGAACACGACGACCTTGACGGCCCTCTCGCGCGCAGCCTCGCTCGTGATCTGACGGTATGCGAGCTGTAAACCCTCGGCGGTGTTGGTCCAGCCGACGGAGCGCATCCCATCGACCCGGTTCTTCACGGCCGTGCGAAACGGTGACTGCAGGGAAAGCCGCGTCGCTCCGCGGGTGCCGAACGACACGAGGGCGAGCTGGTCGAGGTCGTCGCTGAAGTAGTCCACGAACAGGCGTGCCGCATCCTGCAGGTCGTCCCACGCTCCGGCGGTGGCGAGCGACCCGGACTGGTCGATCACGAACACGAGATCCACCGGGGGAACGACCGCCGTCGCCGAGGTGCCGACGTCGACCCAGCGCCGACCGAGAAGACGCATCAGAGACGTGCCCATCGGCCGTGCGGCGGCCACGGTCACGGTGTGGTCACCCTCCGGGGTCCGTCCGAACAGGACGCTCACGCGCACGTTCGGGTCGTCGACCTCGACGCCGTTGGCACGCGCAACGGCCAGGGCCTGCCCTCGGGCGGCCGATTCACCCGACCGGATCGCGCGGGCGCCCGCCAGCACTCCGGCATCCACCGCCCGGGAGAGCTCCGAGCGCACGATGAACGCGCGACCGACATCGAGCGCGAGGCCGGCGACCCCGAGGAAGATCACCATCCCGCCGGCCACGATCATCATCACCGAGCCCGACTCGCCTCGCAGGCGATCGCGCAACCGGAGAAGCAGGCCGCGGAGCGGCCCGGAATCGAACGCGAACTTTCGCATGGCGCCTCCTTTCGGACCGGTCCGGGCGTGCAGCCTAGAAGACCGCACGCTCATACAGGGGGTCGGGAAGGGCGCTCTCGAAGAGGCGCGCGAACGGGGTGATCGGCCGGTAGTGATAAAAGATCTCGACCACGTACACGGTATTGCCGGCCTCGATACCGTACGAGGCGAAGGAAGCGGCCTGAGCCCCGGCGGCGCCGATGCGGCTGCGGTCCTCCAGTCCGGGTGAGGACACCTGTGCGAGGATCCGCGGGCCACCTTCCTGCATGGCGACCCGGCTGACGACCGATCCTCCCCGCCGCGCGAGCTTGATATCAGCGCCGTTGGTGGCCAGCAGGGTCACCACGGTGTCCAGGCTCGTGCCACGGGAAGCCAGGTTGGCTCCCTCCCGACTGATCCGCGACAGCGTGTGGGACACGGCGAGGGCGTTTCCGATCTCGACCATGCCGAGAAACAGGAACAACATGAGCGGCAGCACCATCGCGAACTCCGCCACCGCCTGACCGCGCGCGTCGCCCAGGCCCGGACGACCCGATCGTCTACTCGATGAACGGTTCATTCTTCATCGCCGTCCGAATGTTGAAGTCCACCGGGGGAAGCACTTCCTGCAATCCCGGGAGGAAATAGTGGTACGTGAAGGCCACGCTGACGGTCACGATCTCATCCGGTCGGCCGCCGTCGGGCGGGTCGATGACGATGGAGTCCGCAATCGCCAGAGGGCCGACATGAGCTCGGACCACTCTCTTGATCGACTCGGCGCGGGCTATGGGCTCGCCGGTATCGGGATCCGTCATGTGCCGCCCGGTGACCGCGTACCGGGTGGCCTCGGCCACCGCGTGGCGGGCCGTCAGGTGAGAGAATCCCAGACGACCGAACTCGAAGATCCCGAAGATGAGGGAAAGGAGAAGAGGCAGCACCAGGGCGAATTCCACCAGCCCCGAGCCGTGGCTTCCGCGCAACAGGCGTCCCGTTGCGCGGCCGATACAGGTGACGCATACGCGCGTCAGCGAACTGCCCGCCCCGGATCTCGCCCGGAGAGGGATTTTCCACATCGCCATCGTAGACCTCCAATAGCCCCGCCTATTGCAGATCCGAGCGACTGGCCCGGTGTACCCCGAAAAGGGCCTGCAGAATAGAATGCCGACCGGGAAATGTCAACCGGATGTGTGGCGCCCCTCCCACACCGGCGCCGGCGCCTCACTCCATCGGGTTCTCCACCAGCACCTGGGTCCAGCGGTCCCGGAACCACCCGAGGCCGTGGTGCGTGAACGCACAGTGATCCAGATTGGCCCGGTGCGGGGGGCTGCTCACCCACAGGTCGATGACGGTTTCGGGACCCCGGACCGTCCGCGCGATGTTCTCCGCGATCGATCCGCTCCACGCGACCCCTCCGTTCAGGAGACGCTGCGCGAGGTCGATTCCCTCCGGCGTCAGGTGATCGAAGTAATCGCGACGAGCCATGTCCATGGCGTGCGCCTCCGCCACCCGCGCGGTCGCCTCGTGCCACTGCAAGGGAGGGCAGCCCGCAGAAGCGCGATGTTGGTTGATCCGTGCGTGGAGGTCGGACAGCACCCGAACCACGCCGGAGTCCGCCGGAGACGGGTTGCTGACCTGGCCCCGCGCGCTGGACGCCCCGGAGAGGAATCCGAGAACCGGGAGCAGGGAGAGCAGACACCGCCCCGTCGCGCCCGGCACCGGGCGGAAGGCAGGCCTGCCGCGTTTCCTGATGGGCGGTTTCATGGTGGCGCCTCCAGAACGAGCTCTGGAGTCACCTACCCGGCCGACCGCTCCAGGTGGCAGGCTCCCGAACGCACGAAGGCCCCGACCTTCCGGCCGGGGCCTTCGCCAGGGAATCGACGGGCGGGGTCTGTCACGACCACTCGATCCGCATCCGCACCCCACACCCGATCACCCGCGCCCGCCGACATCCCCGGCGGAAAGACGACTCAGTCCGCCGCTTCAGTCACTGAGACACCGCGAGTTCCCGAAGGGTTGGCTCCCTCCGTTCCTCCTCCACGACGCGGCCGTCGAACAGGTGGATGGTCCGCTCGGCGTAGGCGGAGTACCGGGGGTCATGGGTGACCATGAGGATGGTCGAGCCCTCGGCGTGCAGGTCCTTCAACAGATCCATGACCGCCTCGCCGTTCGTGGAGTCGAGGTT